>JACMLA010000503.1 GCA_014379815.1 Bryobacteraceae bacterium
ACAGCAAGACAGCGATTCGGGGCGGTTACGGTCTGTTCTGGGTTCCGATTCCGTTCTCGTTCCAGAGCACACTAGGCTACTCGCAAAGTACTCCTATCGTTTCGTCCTTTGACAACAACGCAACTCCAGCGACGTTGCTGGATAACCCCTACCCGGGTGGTCTGCTGGCCGTAGCCGGAAACACTGCCGGTATCGGAGCCGGAATTGGCCAGGACCTTTCGTTCTATGACCGCGACGCCCGGTCCGGCTACGTACAACAGTACTCGTTCGACATCCAGCGCCAGCTTCCGTCAGGCTTTGTTGTGGCCGCCGGATACATCGGTTCGAAGAGCTCGCACCTCGCACAAGATGGGCGCAATATCAACCAGCTCGCTCCGGAGTTTTATTCGCTCGGTTCGCAGTTGAACTCCAGCGTCCCCAATCCCATGTTTGAAAGGGGCGGCACACTGGCAGTTGGCGGACCTTCCATCAGCCGGTCGCAGTTGCTTAGACCGTTTCCCCAGTTCTCTTCGGTGTCTCTCACAAATTCAGACACTAACCGTGCCCTGTATCACGCACTGTACGTGAAAGTGCAGAGACGCTTCACCGCTGGCATGACCGCGCTTGCGACCTACACGTGGTCGCAGAATAAAGACCTTGCTTATGGGACCACTGCCAATTCTTTGATCAACACGACGTCTTCACCGCAGAACGCCTATGACACCGGATCTGAATATGCCCTCTCAACCATTCACACGCCACATAAATTCACCATGGCCGCAACGTACGAACTGCCGTTCGGCAAAGGCAAAGCCCTTTTGTCATCTAACCGCTGGCTCGACATTATTGCCGGAGGCTGGTCGATGAACGTGGTTGGAAATTTGCAGAGTGGCTACCCTCTGGCAATCACTCAGCTGAACAACAACAGCGTGATTGGCTCCAGTGTGCAGCGTCCAAACGCAACCGGAGTGTCTCCAGTGACCGATGGCGGCGCAGTCACGAATCGTATCGACAACTACATCAATCCCGCAGCATTCTCACAGGCTCCGCAGTTTACCTTCGGGAACGTTAGCCGGACCATTGGAATGCGCGGACCAGGAATCGTAAATTGGGACGGTTCCCTGTTTAAGACGTTTACAATCCACGAACGCTGGAAAGCGCAGTTCCGGGCAGAAGCCTTAAACCTTACGAATACACCCTCGTTCTATGGTCCGAATACGACATTCGGGAACACCGCCGCTTTTGGCAAAATTACGAGTCAGTCTAATTTTTCACGTCTCATCCAACTGGGTGTGCGGTTCTACCTGTAACTTCGGCCAGCCTGTTTTCGGGGGTGGTGAGCTTCCTCACTCGCCGCTCCCGACATCGTCCTCCAGATCCTCCAGAGGGTTCTCAAATTTCGTAAACTCTTTCAGGAAAACCAGATTCACATCGCCCGTGGGTCCATTGCGTTGTTTACCGATAATCAGCTTAGCTTTGCCCTTCAAATCATCACGATCGCGGTTATATACCTCTTCGCGATACAGAAACGCAACAACGTCGGCATCCTGCTCGATCGAGCCCGATTCACGCAGATCGCTCAACTGGGGCCGGTGGTCTCCAGGCCGCGTTTCCGGAGCGCGACTTAGCTGCGACAGCACCATGAACGGGACCCGAAGCTCCTTAGACATCAGCTTTAGTCCCCGCGAAATCGTTGAGACTTCCTGTTGCCGGTTTTCCGCCCGCCCCTTCGAACTCATTAATTGCAGATAGTCGATAACCACCAGACCTAGCCCATGTTCTGCTTTCAGACGGCGCAACTTGGCGTGAATGTCCATCAGGTGGGTGCCCGCTGTGTCGTCGATGAACAGGGGTGCCTCCACCATTTGCATGGCCGCCATCTGCAAGCGCCGGCGTTCCTCCTGGTTCAAATAACCTGCACGAAACTTCTGCTGATCGACGCGTGCGTTTGCACACACCAGGCGCGTCAGCAACTGCTCCTTTGACATTTCCAGAGAGAAGACTGCGACAGTTCTGGCGTCCTGGGGATTCAGGGCTACATGCTGCGCTACGTTCAAAGCGAATGCGGTTTTGCCCATCGCAGGCCGTGCCGCCACGATAAACAGTTCCCCCTCGTGCAGCCCCGCCGTCATCTCATCCAGTCTGCGGAAGCCTGTGCTGACGCCCTTAATCCGTTTACTCGGATCGAGAAATACACTAAGTCCGCCCTCAAAACCCTGAATAATCTGACCCGGATTCAGCAGGGCCTGCCGCGCCCGCGACTCGCCCAATTTGAGCAGAGTTTCTTCGGCGCTGCCCAGAATGTCGTCGGCTTCTTCTTCGCCAATCAGTGCACGATCGATTAATTTCTGCGCAGTGTAGATGATTCCCCGGAGAATGGACTTCTCTTTGACAATACCGGCGTAGTTGTCGAGGGCAAACAGCGCAGGCAAGCCGTTGTCGAGTTCAACCAGGTAGCTGAGGCCGTCCACGGACTCAAGTTGCCCGTACTTCATCAGCTCGTTGGCGAGCGTAACTCGATCGATTGCTTCGCCACGCTGCGCAAGATCGGTCATTCGAAGCCAGATGCGCCGGTGCTTCTCCAGGCTAAAGTCTTCCAGATCGAGCATTCCGCCGACGGTGACAAAGTTGCGGTCATCCATAAGGATGGCCCCAAGTACGAAACGCTCAGCATCAATGTTGGCGGGTAGGCCCTTTTGCAGGGCAAGTTCAGAAGCAGCCATAGCAGGTTATTCCATGATCCCCACGGAAAATTACAAATGCAACAGTTGTATGTCGAACGAAGACAGGGAGTTAGCGACTGTGGATAACGTCGGCGCACAACTCGATTGATTTCTGCGAATTACAAACTAATTCCAGAGTTTTCCTCGGATTTCCACAGCCTTTTCTAAGGCATCGATTGGACCGGAAACAGAGGTTAGCGAATTGTAGCTGTCGTCCCCGTCACACTCCGGAATTCGCCAACCAGCAAAACCACTGGAACAGCGTCGCCGACAGGAGAAGACTCCGGGACGCGCACATTCACCTGTAGCAAACCGGACACCAGTCCAGGAGCGCCCCCGGCATACTCTATCGCTGCGGGCACCCCGCCGATCAAAACGCTGACGGGCAAAACTGGTCTGGTCAACTCTGAAACCAGACCGCCGCTCGCTGGAAGTGGAGTAACGAGGCCCTCGCCGGTGCCGTACAGAACCAGCACCGATCCACGGACCGCTCCATTGCCTGCACGGTTCAGGGACCCGTCCTGATTCAATGCAGCAATCTGTCCAAGCCCGGTGCTGTCCGCCGTAAACCAAGCCGGACTCGCGTTCTGAACGAGCATCGTTACCGCACTGGATCTTTGCCCTCCGGCTTC
>JACMLA010000504.1 GCA_014379815.1 Bryobacteraceae bacterium
CCGGTGCGGCACCCTTTCAGTTTTTGTTAAAGGTCGCCTCCGCAGTCTTTGGCGGCTGGGTGTTTGCGCGTTTCGCTCGCCGTGTGGTGCAGAACCTGCTGTGGCGATTGCGCAATCGCTTGATCGTGGCGTATGTCTTTATCGCCCTGGTGCCAGTAGTACTCATCAGCATCCTGGTTGGCGTCGGAGCCTCGTTTCTCGGCGGACAGCTAACCATCTACCTCGTTACTTCCGAGCTGGAACGCAGGACGGCTGCGTTACGCGGCACGATAGAGTTCCTCGCCCACAACACCACTGGAGAACAGACGGGATGGGCAGAGAATGCTGTCCCCATACTCGAACGTGAAAATCCTGGAATCCAGTTGCGGATTCAGGACGGCACCACCTGGGTCTATCCCGCGGATTCGGACCTCCCGGCACCTCCGCCCCAGTGGCAGCCCGGCAGTGGACTGCTCCTCCGACGCGGTCTGCTGTTCGCGTGGGCTCATACGGTCAACGGACCAAGACGAGTGACCGCTCTGGTTCCAGTAACCCGCGAGTACCTCGGGATGCTCGCGCCCGATATCTGCGAAAGCACAATCCTGAACCTCGGGTCAGGACGCGTCCTTCTCAACCCGTCGCCGGAGCAGAAAGACCCATCGCACAACCGCTTCCCTCCCGCCGTCAACTCCCTCGATTTCGAGATCGACTGGGGAGGTCCGCTCCCGGTAAGTGACTGGGACCATCCCGACCGCAGCGAGAGCGAGTGGCTTACGGTCAGAACACGCCCCTCCGCTCTCTTGCGCACGATCTTCGCCCAGAAAGTAGACTGGGCGTCTGAGGTTGTGCCTCTGGTCTTCTTTATCGTGGCCAACGCCTTCCTGATCGCTGAGATCGTCGCCCTCGTAATCGGCGTTTCCCTGACAAAGACCATCACCGGAGCCATCCACGGTCTCTACGAGGGAACAATGCGCGTGCGGGCCAGTGACTTCGCCCACCGTATCCCCATCCGCGGCAAAGATCAGTTAACTGAGCTCGCCGTGTCGTTCAATCAAATGACTGAAAACATGCAGCGGCTCTTAGCGGTCGAGAAGGAGCGGGAACGCCTGCAGGCGGAGCTGGAAATTGCTCGTGAAGTGCAGAATCAGCTTTTTCCACGAACGGTACCGCAAGTACATAACCTGTGTTTAACTGGCGCCTGCGCCCCGGCCCGCATGGTATCGGGAGATTACTACGATTACCAGCAGGTTGGAGACGACAAAGTGGCTATAGCGATCGGCGATGTTGCTGGAAAAGGGATCTCCGCAGCACTCCTGATGGCAACCGTGCAATCGTCATTTCGATCTCAGTTGCGCTCGTCCTTTGGAAGCAGCAGCGTCTCTACTTCATCCCTTGTCGACCACCTGAACCAACAGCTGTTCGCGGATACCGCGCCGGAAAAGTACGCGACCTTTTACCTGGGCTTGTACGATGACTCGACCAGCGTCCTCACTTACACCAACGCCGGTCACCTGCCTCCCATCCTGGTCCGTCGCGGCACGGCCGAGCGGCTCGAGGTAAATGGGATGGTCGTCGGAGCGTTCCCATTCGCGCGCTACGGCGAGAGCCATCTTCCCCTGCAGTCGGGAGATCTGGTAGTCTTTTTCACCGATGGGATCTCCGAGCCGGAGAATCCATACGGAGAAATGTTTGGAGAAGACCGGCTGGTAGAGTTGATCGTCAGGAATGCACACCTGAACGATGACAAACTGATTCAATCCGTTATGGATTGTGTGCACGAGTGGACAGGATCGGAAGAGCTTCAGGACGACATGACAATTCTGGTGGTCCGGAGGCGCTGACTGGAAATCCTGTGGCGCCGCCTTCTTCTACTGTTTGCCGCCGTCGCGACTGCCGTCACAATCGGGACGACTGGTTTCGTTCTGATCGAGAAATATACCCTTCTCGAAGGCATCTACATGTCTCTGATGACCGTCACCACGGTCGGGTACGGCGAAGTAGTACCGCTCTCCACCAACGGTCGCATTTTCAACTCGTTCTTCATGCTTATCGGCGTCAGTACGCTGTTCCTGAGCATCGGAATCGTCACGCAAACAGTCATTGAGCTCGAGTTCAATAAGTTCTTCTCAAGCCGGCGCACAAAACGAATGATCGATAAGTTAAAGGACCACTACATCGTCTGCGGCTACGGCCGCGTAGGACGTAACGCTGCTCAGGAGCTTCATCGTACCGGAGTACCCTTTATCGTCCTGGAACGTAACGAAGAAAAGCTGGATGTTGTCATGAATGCCGGGCTGCTCGGTGCACTTGGCGACGCTACGCACGATGCCAGCCTCCGCGGCGTAGGGATCGATAAAGCGCGCGGATTGATTGCGGCACTTGCGACCGATGCCGATAATCTCTTCCTGGTATTGTCCGCGCGAACACTGAACCCCGGCATCAGGATTTCCGCACGCGTGCTGGAAGAAGAGTCCGAGAGCAAGCTGCGGCGGGCCGGCGCGGATACAGTTCTCGCTCCCTACAACATCACCGGCGCGCGTTTAGCACAGGCGATTTTGCGCCCGCACGTAGTCCAGTTCCTCGACTTCGCCACCATCGGGCTAACCGATATAGAGATCGAGCAGGTCCGCGTTGGAGAGAAAAGCGCATCCGTGCAAAGGAGCCTCGGCGACTTGCAGATTCGCCGTGAAGTGGGAGTCATCGTTCTCGGTATCCGTCGATCCAGCGGAGAAATGGTATTCAACCCCGATGCCGCCGCCACTTTGAACGGCGGTGACTATCTGATCGCCATGGGCCGGTCCGATCAACTCCAAAGGCTGGAGCGCTTATTGGAGGTCGAGTGCTGAAAGTCACAACTGCGTCCGAGATGCGGGATGTGGACCGCCGTACCATCGGGCTCGGAATACCCGGACCGATCCTGATGGAGAATGCGGGCCACCGCGTGACCGAGTTCCTGCAGGAACGTTTTGCGCCCCTGTCGGCTCATCGCATTGTCATCCTGTGCGGCAAAGGGAACAACGGCGGGGATGGATACGTCGTAGCGCGACAGTTGTTTACCCGATTCAGCCCAGCCGCACTGCACGTCGTGGCGATTGGAGATGATGACGACTCCGAACCCCGCCGTATGCTTACTGCCGCCGGATGCGCTGTGACTAATGCGATTACTCCAGAGATGCGCAACGCAACTCTGGTCCTTGACGCGGTGCTTGGGACAGGTCTCGCGGGACCTGCCCGGGGCGCCGCACTCGAGGCAATCCATGAGGTCAACACCGGGTTTCCACTGGCAAGTGTCGTTGCCGTTGACGTGCCCTCGGGCATGCACTCTGACTCCGGCGTCAGCCATGGTGAGATAGCACGGGCCGATGCGACAATCACGTTCACCGCGCCTAAACTTTGCCACGTACTCTCACCGAACTGTGACCGGCTGGGCGAGTTTCGCGCCACTCAAATCGGCAGCCCTTCATCGCTGCTCGATGAAGTGCATATTTCCCTTTCGGAAGCCGCGGACTTCGGGCAACTGCTCGGTCCCCGCCGATCCGACAGCAACAAGGGGAGCTACGGACATGTGCTGGTAGTTGGTGGAGAACCGGGTAAATCGGGCGCTCCTCAGATGTCAGGCATCGCTGCCTTGCGCAGTGGCGCCGGCCTGGTCACAGTTGCTTCGTCAGAGCTGCGGCTGAACACGCTCGAATTGATGACAGCGAGCCTGCCCACTACTTTCGACGCCCTGGTCGCGTTGGCGGAAAAGCGCAACGTCGTCGCGATCGGGCCCGGCCTTGGTACATCGGAGCAGGCCGTGACTCTGGTACGCGACGCCGTTGTCGGGATCCAGCAATCTCTGGTTCTGGATGCGGATGCCTTGAATGCTTTGGCGGGGCACGACTGGCGCGCTTCCGCACAACATGGTGTGCGTGTACTCACTCCTCATCCGGGCGAGATGGCCCGGCTCGCCAGCAAAACGGTAGCAGAGATTCAAGACAACCGGTTGGAATACACACGGTCCTTTGCCGAATCTCACAACTGCGTCCTTGTCCTGAAGGGACACCGTACGTTGATCGCGATGCCAGATGGAGAAGTGTTTGTGAACCCTACAGGCTCGCCCTCTATGGCAACCGGTGGAACCGGGGATGTCCTAACCGGCATGATTGCAGGTCTGCTCGCCCAGACCCCAGAACATCCCCACGCCCAGCCCCAGCTTGCCGTCCTTGCGGCTGTGTGGCTGCATGGACGCTGCGGTGAGCTTGGGGCAGAGATACTGGGGGAGCATTCTCTGATAGCCACCGATCTTCTGAATTTTCTGCCGGAGGCGATTCGTGAGTGTCAGCGTGCATCGCACGTCGTCTGAAGCAGACACCATCGCTCTGGGTCGTCGCATCGCTGCTGCACTGATGCGGCCCGCTCTGGTGATGCTCATAGGCAACCTTGGCGCAGGCAAAACCACTTTGACCAAGGGGATCGTTCAGGGCCTGGGAGCCGCAGATCCCAATGATGTTTCCAGCCCGACCTTTACACTCATTCATCAATACGCGCAGCACGTCTGGCATATCGATTTGTACCGTCTGGAGACGGCACTTCAAGTTTCGTCGCTTGGCTTGGAAGAGCTATTCGACGATCCCATCGGAGTGATCCTCGTCGAGTGGGGTGAGCGCTTCCCCACCCTGTTTCCACCTGAGCGCGTAGAAGTACGCATTGAGAGACTAAGGGAAGACGACGATGCCCGTAGATTGGAAATCGCCGGGCTGGCGCTTAACTCAGATTGAAAACTTCAGACACTTTGATTTCAACTCCGGGTACCGCAGCTAAAACAATCGACTCAGTATTGTCGTAAAGCCTCACGCCGTGTAACGTGGAAACCTGAATTTGTTGCGCATCCGCGTCAACGATCCAAAACTCCAGAGTGCCGTTAGACATGGAAATCATGCGTTGCCTTGCCAGCTTGCTCTCCCTGTTGGATGGGGACAGAACTTCCACGATCAGGGGCGGGGCAAAGACCTCGTACTGCTTCCATGTGGCAAGAAGGCTCATCACAGACACAGGTAGTACAGCAATGTCCGCCACCCAGAACTGGAAGTTCAGAGCAGGCCGGTATGGAAATTCCTTGTCAACGCAAAAGCCCATCGCCTCCACTGGGCGAAGGATCCGAAGTAGCTGCATTTGCACCCGCATGTGGACTGGCCGGGGTGGTGGCACTTGTTTGATTACTCCATCGCGCAACTCAACACGGTAAGAGTCGTGATCGAGGTCCAAATATTCCTGAAAGTCCAGCCAGTTTACAAGCTGAACCAGGTCCGCAGTTGTTGCAAGTTTGCTCATACATCCGACCTGGTATCAGTGTAAGTGAGCAGCTCCTAAACCATCTCTTCCTTGCCGAGATAAAGCTCCTGCACCAGATCCTTATAGTTCTCCAGAACCTGCTTACGGCGAACCTTCATTGTCGGTGTGAGCTCGCCCCGTTCAATCGAAAACTCGTGTTCCAGTATCCGAAAACGCCGAATCTGCTCAAACGGAGCAAGCTGCTTATTAACCCGCTTGACGACTTTGCTGACTTCGTCCTGGACCGCGTTCTTCAAAGTCTCGACAGCTGCCGCGTTGACCGTTAGCAGTGCTGTCACGTAAGGCTGACGGTCACCAAGAAGAATGATCTGGTTCACCAGCGGTTCTACCTTGAACAGACTTTCTATCCTCGCCGGGTAGATCTTCTTGCCGTTTGAGGAAACGATCAGCTCCTTCTTGCGGCCAGTGATAAACACATAGCCTTCCTTGTCGATCTCCGCAACATCGCCTGTGTACAACCACCCGTCCCGCAGGACCGCATCCGTCGCAACAGGATCCTTGTAATAGCCGGAGAATACGCACGCACTGCGAATGAGTAGTTCGTTGTCCTCGGCCAGACGAAGCTCCACACCTGGAAGTGGTTTTCCGATACTCCCGGCGCGAGGTGCCTTCAAAGGATTCAGCGTGGCAACGCCACCTTCCGTCAGTCCGTAGCCTTCAATCAGTGGGAGGCCGATCGCCTCATAAAACTGCGCCAGATCACGGCCCAGCGGTGCAGCACCGGAAGCGGCAACCCGCAACCGTCCCCCCAGCCTCTCACGCACTTTGGAGAAAACCAGACGGTCCGCTACCCGAAGAGCTGTAGCAATCCATCCAGGAACCGGCTGTCCTTCCGCGCGATACCTTGCCGCACGCATTCCCAGACCCAGCGCACCGAAGAAAAGCTTCTGGGCATAGGCTGGTCGCTTCCGAACCTCGGCCGAAACACTCGAATAGACGCGCTCCCACACTCTTGGCGGGGCCAGCAAGAAGGTTGGCTTAATCTGCCGCAGTTCGCCCGGCATCTTCGCCAGACCTTCGGAGAAGTACACCGGCGTTGCCGTGCGTACGGGCAGAAATTCAATCACAATACGCTGCGCGATATGCGCTGAAGGCAGGAACACCAGCGTCGAATCGTCCGGACCAAGAGGCAGCACGTGCGGACCCATATCGAGGTTCGACACAACCGCACGATGCGTAGCCAGGCCCATCTTCGGCTCGCCCGTCGCACCGGAAGTCATGTACAGAATCGCGTAATCACCCGGTTCCACTTCAGCGCGAATGCGGTCAAAGAAAGCTGGATCCGCAAGCATCGCCTCGCGTCCACGCTGGCGAAGCTGGTCCAGAGTCAGGACACCGTCCTCTCCAGCCTCACCTTCCAGAACAATCCACAGCATGCCGGGAACTCCGACACCCGCTTGCCGCAGCACGCGAAGGCCTTTTGCATCCTCTGCGAAAAACGCTTTCGGTTCCGCTTTGGCGATCGTACCTGCATGGTCACCCGGAGGCAGACTGGTGTACAGCGCCGCCGAGACGGACCCGTTGGCCACCACGCCAAAATCGGCCAGATAAAACTCAGCACGGGTCTCCGAATGCAGCGCAACAAAGTCGCCCTTCCGGATGCCAAGGGAGCGCAATCCACAGGCGATCTCTTTGACAGCATCGCGGTACTCATTCCAGGTAAAGCTTCGATACTTTACAGGACCTTTGCTACTGCCGCTCTCCGGCTGATACATAGCCGTCTTGAGGCCGTGTTGGTTGGCGGTCTCTTCAAGTACGGCGAAGAGGGTGCGATCAGACATTTACGCTCACGAATGTACCACTAAGAGCGGTGCCGGAAAGCAACTACTGCGAGTGGCGGCAAAGTCACCGCAATACTGTTTGCCCGGCCGTGCTGCGGTTCAGGCGTCGAGACGACCCGACCGCCGTTGCCCAGGTTGCTGCCGCCGAAGATCTCAGCATCTGAATTGAATATCTCTTCGTAAGCGCCCGGGTCAGCGACCCCGAAACGATACTCAATCCGCGGCGTCGGGGTGAAGTTGCAGCAGAACAGGATGTAGTCCGTCGCGTCTTCGGCCCGTCGCAGAAAAGCTATCACCGAGCCATCGGAGTCACGAAAATCAACCCACTCAAAACCGGAGTAGTGAAAGTCAACCTGATGCATTGCCGGGTACTTCTGGTAAATCCGGTTCAGCTCCCGGACCATCGCCTGAAACTTGCGGTGGGGATCATACTGCAGCAAATCCCATGGAACCGACATGTCGTGGTTCCACTCCCACGGCGAACCGATCTCGCATCCCATGAACAGTAGCTTCTTGCCAGGATGCGCCCACATGTAAGCCACGAACGCCCTCGCATTCGCAAGGCGCTGCCACTCATCTCCCGGCATACGGCCCAGCAGCGACTTCTTCCCGTAAACTACCTCGTCGTGAGAGATCGGCAAAACGAAGTTCTCGTTGAACGCGTACAGCAAGCTAAACGTGATGTCTCCGTGGTGAAACTTGCGATGGACCGGCTCCTTGCCAAAGTAGCCCAGCATGTCGTGCATCCAGCCCATATTCCACTTCATCGTGAACCCAAGTCCATTCAAATAGGTGGGCTTGGAAACACCCGGGAAAGCGGTCGATTCCTCAGCTATCGTGATTGCGCCCGGTATCGAATGTGCAATTTCGTTGAATTTGCGGATGAACGAAATAGCCTCGAGGTTCTCGTTCCCCCCGTAAATATTGGGGACCCATTCGCCCGCTTTTCGGGAGTAATCCAGATACAGCATCGAAGCCACAGCGTCCACGCGCAGACCATCGATGTGGTACTGCTTTAGCCAGAACACGGCGTTCGAGATCAGAAACGTGCGAACCTCGTTCCGCCCAAAATTGAAGATCAGAGTTCCCCACTCGCGGTGCTCACCCTTGCGAGGATCGGCATGCTCGTAAAGAGCCGTTCCATCGAAAAACGCCAGACCGTGCGAGTCCCTGGGGAAGTGCGCCGGAACCCAGTCCACAAGAACTCCAATGTTGTTCCGATGGCATTCATCGACGAAATACATGAAGTCTTCCGGGCTGCCAAATCGCGAAGTCGGAGCATAGTAGCCAACTACCTGGTAGCCCCACGACCCTGAGAACGGGTGCTCCATAACAGGCAGCAGTTCAATGTGCGTGAACCCATTACGCTTCACATACTCCACCAGAGTGTGTGCGAGTTCGCGATACGAGAGGCTCTCCCCGTTAGGCTTGCGCATCCACGATTCGAGGTGGACCTCGTAGATCGCTATCGGTTCTTTCAGCCAGTTCCTCGCCGCACGCGACTCCATCCATTCGGAGTCGTTCCACTCATAGCTGTTCAGGTCGGCAACAACGGAAGCAGACTTCGGCGGGACTTCGCTGCCAAACCCGTAGGGGTCCGATTTCAATTGCCGGTAGCCGAGATTGCGAGAGCGCACGAAATACTTGTAGGTCGCTCCGGCACCGAGGTCAGGGATAAACAGCTCCCACACACCGGAAGTCCGCATCCGCATGGGGTGGCGCCGCGTATCCCAGTGGTTGAAATCTCCGACCACGCAAACAACTTCCGCGTTCGGCGCCCACAAAGCAAAGCGAACTCCGCGAGCTCCTTCCGCCTCGACAATATGCGCTCCCAGCGTGTTGTAGCTCTCGAAGTGTGTCCCTTCCGCATGCAGATACAAGTCGAAATCCGATAGCAATGGCCCAAAACGATAAGGGTCGTCTACTGTTTCAACGACGCCACTCCAAAGGTGAACGCGAAAGCGATAGTTAAGGGGCTCCGTTTCAAGATTGATGACAAAGAAGCCGTGCGCGTGGCGCTTGTCCATCGGTACTGCCTGAGTCCCAATCACCAGTTCCACCGAATCAGCGTGGGGCAAAAATGCTCGTACCGTCCAGCGCTCCTCCCCCGACTTGCCACTGGTCAACTGGTGCGGTCCCAGGATCCGGAACGCATCCCCGTGATACCCGCCGACCACTGCCTCAATCTCGTGCGATGCTTCCACTGCTTCAAGAGCCATCGCCGCTATTATGGCAACTACACATGAGAGAGTTCTGCACGCAGTTGCGTAAGGCAGAGTTACACGTCCATCTCGAGGGGTCCGTAGAACCTGAGACTCTTCGGGAAATGCACCCGGAGATTGCAGTAGAAGAGATCCGCAGAAGGTACCACCACACCGACTTCGCCGGGTTTATCCAGAGTTATGTCTGGGTAAACCGTCTCCTCCAGACGCCCGAACACTACGGTCTGATTACACGCCGCCTGCTGGAGAGACTTGCCGCGGAGAACGTGGGTTACGCGGAAATCAACTTGTCCGTGGGAGTAATTCTCTGGAAGGAACAGGACTTCTACGGCATCTTCCGGGCCGTCAGCGAAGCAGCAGCGATGTCACCGGTAGACGTGTACTGGAACTTCGACGCAGTCCGGCAATTTGGAGCCGAGCCTGCCCAAAAGGTCGCGGAACTCGCGGTCGAGCTTCAGGACGAAAATGTCGTCGCGTTCGGAATCGGCGGCGACGAAATTGCCGGCCCGGCAGGCTGGTTCCAGCACGTCTTTGCGTGGACTCTGGATAAAGGCCTTGCTATTGTCCCGCACGCCGGGGAGTCCGAAGGACCCGACTCGGTATGGGCCTGCATCAACATGGGCGCACGCCGAATCGGACATGGATTTCGTGCGGCTGAGGATCCGGAACTGGTCGACTTACTTTGTGAACGGCAGATCGCCCTCGAGATTTGTCTGACAAGCAATGTCAAGACTGGCTCCATCCCATCTCTTGCCGAACATCCTGTCCGCAAACTGTTCGATGCTGGAGTTCCCATCACATTGAACACCGACGATCCGGCGCTGTTTGAGACAACACTGTCCCGTGAATTCGAGATCGCGGCCGAGACGTTTGGGTTTACCAAAGATGAGTTGCAGATTGTTGCGGAAAACGCATTTCGGCACCGCCTTGGGGCCTAGCTCATCAGACTTTCAGGATCCAGTTGCGCCGATACAAAACTAAGGCAATCAGGAAGCAAACAGCCACGTGCGTCAGCCCAAACAGAAGAGATGCGTTCGCTTCAGAACCTACCGGCTGATATACGTGAATCCAGAGCCATTGTGACAAACTAAGCTCGCCAACCCGGAACATCAGGGACAGGCGAGTCAGCATTCCGGAAACGATAAACATTGCCAGTGCGTTGACTCCAAAGATCACGAAGGGTAGTTTCCACCGCTGCCAGCCCCGCACGTCCACCATCCAGAAGCATGCAGCGAACAGCACAGACGCAATCCCCGAGCTCAGCATCGCGAAAGGCACGGTCCACAGCTGCTTGTTCACAGGCATCCACGTTGACAGCATCAGGCCCACAAGCATCAGAGCGTTGCCGGTTAAGAACAGCCAGACGACAGCTCGTTCCCCATTTCCTTCACGCTCCGCCACGATCTGACCCGCAAAAATGCCTAGCATCGTATTGCCGATGGCAGGCAGAGTACTAATAATCCCCTCCGGATCCCAGGTCTTCGAGTGAGACCACATGTGGCCTGTCAGCAACAAACCGTCAATCCACCTGGCGAAGTTGCAGTCCATGGAAAGACTGCCAGAGCCACAGCCCGCAACAGGAACATACATCATCAATAGCCAGTACAAAAGCAGGAGACCGGCGGTGATCCCGAAGCGTACACGTCTGCCAAATGCCAGATAAATCAACCCTGCGAAAAAGTAGCAGATCCCAATGCGCTGCAAGACTCCTGGAATTCGAACCCGCGACAGATCGAAGTGCGACATATAGTTCAATAGCAGCCCAATGCCAAAAATCAGGGCTGCCCGCCGCGCAATGTGAAGCATGAGGCGACCTCGGTCGTCGCCGCGTCGCACGCGATTCGCGAGCGATAGCGTCATCGCCACGCCCACGATCCACAGAAACGATGGAAACACCAGATCGGTGAAGGTCCACCCGTGCCATACGGCATGCTGTAACGGGCCGTACGCCTGTGACGAAACCTGGTTATTCACAAGGATCATCGCAGCAATCGTGCCACCCCGAAACACATCCAGCGACGCGAGTCTCTCCCGCAATGGCAACGAGCTCATATCCCAAAATGCGCCGGGCTGACGAGGGCTTGCATCAGTGACTTAGCTCCTCTGGATAATAGTATGGAAATGCAGCAACCCGGATACGATGCTCTGATCGTGGTCTCCTTTGGCGGTCCGGAAAAACCGGAAGACGTCATGCCCTTCCTGGAAAACGTCACACGCGGCCGCGGTATTCCACGCGAGCGTCTGGAGGAAGTCGCCGAACACTATTACCACTTCGGCGGCAAAAGCCCCATCAATGATCAGAACCAGGCCTTGATTGCTGCCCTGCGCGAGTTGCTGGACCGCGAAGGTCCACACATCCCGATCTATTGGGGCAACCGGAACTGGGAACCATACCTCGTCGACACAGTCCGTCAGATGAAGCAGGACGGTATCCACCGTGCCGCCGCGTTCATCACATCGGCATTCGGCTCGTACTCGGGATGCAAGCAGTACAAGGAAGATATCGAGCGGGCCATCTCAGAAGTCGAAAATCCGCCTGAGCTCATACCGATGGCTCAGTTCTGGAATCAACCTGGGTTCCTGCAGCCTATGGCCGATCGGGTACGCGAAGCCGCCGCTGCATTCCCAATCACGCCGCATATCGCCTTCACAGCCCATAGCGTTCCTACGTCGATGGCAGTTACCGGACCCTACGTACAACAGCTGAACTCTGCCTGCCAGGAAGTTGCCCAAATGGCCGCCGCCCCGGACTGGAAGCTGGTCTACCAGAGCCGCAGCGGTTCCCCGACACAGCCATGGCTGGAGCCGGATATTCTCGACCACATCCGCGATCTGCACACATCCGGCGTTCGCGAACTTGTCATCGCACCCATAGGGTTTATCAGCGACCACATGGAAGTCCTCTACGACCTCGATACTGAGGCTTCCGAGCTCTGTGACTCGCTTGGCATGAAGATGAAGCGCGCCGGGACTGTAGGCACGCATCCTGACTTCGTGCGCATGATTCGCGACACGATGCATACGGTCAGAGTGTGCGCTCCCGATTGCTGCCCGAGGCCCCAGAGGCCCGTTTCCGTCCGACCAGAAACAAGCTCTGCCCCAGCGGGAAGTTAAATCCTGCGCCAATCAGCGCTGCTTCGGCCTGAAGCGGCAGGTACAGTAGCCTGTCGAGCCATGGCGCAACCGGGCTAACTCCGCTCGCAGCCGGTGCTTTGGTGAGAGGCTCCCAGACCCGAAATTTCGCCAGCGCTACCGGGACTAGCAGAGAGTTGGCATAGGTACACCGGAGTACCTCAAGGCCCGCCGCACCGGCCTCCTCCATCAAACGTTCCCTCGTGAAGCGCTGCCGCTCGCCAGCAAACGTCGAGTGCCGGCTGTGGAGTACATCCAGAGCCGACACGCGAATCAAAGCCAGGCCGCCTTCCCGCAACACGCGGCTCAATTCCACAAACGCGCGACGCTCCTCGCCGCGCTCCAGATGCACAATCACATCCATCGAGAGGACCGCGTCAAAGTAAGCCGTGGGAAATGGAAGCGCCGCAATGTCGCCCTGCACCAGCCGCGCTATTCCCAGCCTGCGAGCATACTGCAGGCCCTGCCAGCCAAGATCCAGAGCATCCACAGTCCAGCCCAGACGCGATTGCACCAGGGAGGCCAGATACCCGGTCCCACTCCCTGCTTCCAGAACCCGGCCCGGCTTCTCTGCAACGTATTTGTCGATCAACGCAAGCAGGATCGCGTTCATCCCGCGATACCACCAGAGCTTCTGTTCGGACCGCGCAATATTGGCGAATTCCGCCGGGTTCATGGCACGACGGCAGTCGCAGGAACGTAGGTCAACCGGCCCGGCGCGCCATGGTGCTCCGGCATGCGGCACGTGGGGTTTAGTTCGGAAGTGTCCAGATACCAGGGCAAATGCAACTTGTAGAACTCGATCGTTCTTTGCAGGCCATCGGCAAACTGCACCTGTGGGTACCACCCAAATTCGCGGCTGATCCGGCGATAGTCAGAGCGATAGCTGCCAATATCGATTGGTTCGCGATCCTCAGGAAATGGCCGAAAGATCGGAACAGCACAGCCGCCCAGCTGAGAAGCAATCCTGGCGACCTCAGCAACACTCACGGCTTCCGGTCCGCCTACGTTAAAGCTGCGGTGTGACAACCGCTCCGCAAGTCCGGCAAGCAGGAAAGCTTCCACGGCGTCGTCGACATAAACCGGGTCGCGCAACTGCTGACCGTTGCCGAAAATTTCAATTTGCTGACCCAGAACAGCGCGCCTCACGAAGGTGCTCAAAAATCCCTGGCAGACCACATCCAGAGCCATTCTTGGTCCATACACATTCGTCAGGCGAAGCACAACGCAGTCCAGCAAACCAGACCGGCTAAGCATCAGGTGATACTGCGAGGCAGCGAACTTATGCACGCCGTTGAAGTCCACCGCCTGAATCGGATGGCCTTCATCCACAGGCTGGTACTTCGGTACACCATAGACCTGCCGCGTGCCTGCATACACGATCCGGGCTTTGACCCCGATCTCCGCGCATGTCGTCAGTAAGCGAAGCTGCGCGAGGGCATTGATCTGCAGGTCGCGCTCCGGAAACTGCATGCTGTGGACATGGCTGATTTCCCCGGCAAGGTTGAAAACTACGTCCGCCTTGCTAATTACGTGGCGATACGATGCGGGGTCTGCCAGATCTGCCGGAATCCATTCCATGCGATCGCGAACAGATTCGATATTGAAAGGATTACCGCCGCAGCCAGGCGTTTGCGGATCGAGGACAACGACGCTGGCACCAAGTTCCACCAGCCGGATCGCCAGATTGCTCCCTATGAACCCCAGCCCGCCAGTGACTACTGCATGTTTGCCGTGATAGCTCATCGGGCGGAGAGCAGGTGCTGGACCGCACCTTCCAGCGCAGGCACATAAGCGATCGCGTTACCACCGCGAATGGCCGAACCTCCATCGAAATTCAGGAAGCGTCCACCTGCCTCCTCGATGATGATCTTCAATGGCGCGAGGTCCCATGCCTTGGCTGTTGGTTCCAGCCACAGTTCCGCATGTCCCGAAGCCAGCATCATGGCATCCAGACAACCGCCCATGCTGCGGACGGCCCAGAACGGCTTCACCCATTCAATCAATTTGTGACCGAAAGGTAAATCCGAGATCGCATTCAGTCCGCTAACGCACGCCAAAGCCTGGGACACGGAGATGATGGAAGAGATGTGGATCGCCTTCTCATTCAGCCACGCTCCCTGCCCTTTGAGTGCAGAATACTGTTCCCCCCGGCACTGCATGTGGCACACACCCATCACGACTTCGCCATCCACCTCAAGGCCGATCAGTGTGGACCAGAGCGGGAGTCCCCGGACAAAGTCCCGCGTGCCGTCTATCGGGTCTATGATCCACAACCTGCCATTTCGGGAGGGCTTGTCAGCCCCTTCTTCACCGAGAATTCCGTCATCCGGAAACGATTCGATGATCCGGTTCACGATCATGCGTTCACATTCGCGATCGGCGATCGTTACCGGCGACAGATCTGCTTTGTCTTCCGGAGTCACGCCTTGAGTCTGGTAACCCACGGCGAGTTCGCCCGCGTGCATGGAGACAGAACGGGCAAAATGCAGTTCCTGTTCAAACATCACTGTTAGAGTGTACGACCCGCTTAGTAGACTTCGAGAAGAGCCCACCCGGGCAGATTCGCAGGCTCGCCGTGCTCAAACACAATGCGTCGGGTTTTGGGAAACGGTAAGCCGCTCCGGATAGCACGCTCATAGAAAGGCAATGCGCGCAGAAGCTTTCGGTATTCCTCGTTGGCCGTGTCAATAAAGGCTGACTTGCCCAGAAATCCTCCAGCCCATCCGATGTTGATGACACAGGCGTCGGACCGTTTAGAGATGTCCGCCAGCAGGTGACCCACACTGTCGATGCTCGCTTTAACCCGAGTCAGACCCGCGGTTTCGCAGTAGTGCCAGTGGGCTTCCAGCAGCTTGGAGGCGTGTTCGTTCGCAGCCTGAAATATCTTCTCGTGTCCGAGGTGCCCTTGCTTGACCGCCTGCCTCGCGGTTACCTTCCACGCGCCTGAAAACTGTGTGCGCGGTGGTGCCATCTCCGCGAATGACGGCTGACCGTCGGTCGCGCGGTTCCACGGAGCATAGCCCCGGGTCGCCGTTTTCCACCCAAGTTCATAGTGGTTTCCGTGAACCGTCAGCGCGGCCACGCGCAGCATATAAATCCGGAATGTGTTTGTCAGAACGGGTGCTGAATCCCCGGCTGAGATAGCACGCATTGGATCGTTGGTGCCACTCCCCAAAGTCATCGCCTCGGCCGCTTCGCCGGGACGACGTAAAGGCCGGTCGCCCTGTCGCGAGGCCAGTTCCCGCAGAACTCCCTCGTTCCAGCGGGTGAACGCAAACGCAGTTCGAAGCGAACCTTTTAGTGCGGACGCCGGCAAAAAAGCGCCCTGTGGTCCCGAGCAGAAGGTCGGTATGTGGAGGAATTCCGCACGCTCGTTTTCCCACGCCGGAGTCAGGCTGGAGTGCTCAAACGGAATGCGTCGCTCCGCATAGTTTTGGGCAAATCCACCCCATGAAGCAAAGTCCAGCTTCTCCGCCTTGCGAAGTTGGGTAAGATAACCTTCCAGTCGGGGACCGCGTGAAAGCAGCCGGAAGATCCGCTGCTGATCGAGGATGCTGATCTGATCCTTCCAGACCATATAGTCGATCGGAGAAAGTTTATGGCCGTCACCAACAAGGATCGGAGTTAACGCGGTCAGGCGGTACTTCATACCAGCGGTTCCTCCTTGCGCTCGTGGAGCTCCTCCTCGAGGGCCTCAGGTTCATTGACAGGCGGAGCTTCGGCAGGAGGCTCTTGAACCGGGGGCTCGATGGCAGGTGGCTCCTCCACGGGAGGCTCTTCCACTGGGGGCTCTTCCAGAGCAGACTCCTCCCCAACTACAGTCTCTTCCAGCGCCTCCGAGTCTTCCTCAATCAAGTTGGCTTCCCCGGCAGCCGGCTCGTCCAGTACCGTCGGCTCGTCCTGCTCCACCAGAACTTCTTCAGCAGCACCCAACTCGTCGACCACCGCTGGCTCGTCCCAGCCAGACTCGACCGGCTTAACCTCGGCCACTTCCCCGACCGCGACTTCCCCGACTGCCACGTCCCCGACCGCCAAGTCGGGCGCAGCCGTTACCGTTGCCGGCTCCTCAGCCCCCATCCACGGCAATCGGCGGCTGTCTCTCCAGGGAATCGCAATCGCGACCGCAATGCCCGAACGATACACCGGGTGCGCGGCTCCATCAGCGGCAATATTGCGCGATGCTCCCAAAGGTTGCGTCCCACTAAGAACTACCGATCCTTCCGAGATCATGTTCACCCGAGCCTTCAGCTCTCCCCACGAGGTCGCAGTTTCCGTCCTTCCTGAGCGAATCGTGATGCGATAGTTGCCGCGCTTCCAGTCAACATCATCCGCAGCGCCAGGGCTGAACAGAGACAGCAGCCACCACGCACTCTCTCCGCCATTGCTGGCAGCCGTGCCGGTCAACATGCGAGTTAAATCCTGCGGCGTCTCAAACCGGGGCTCTTCGGAACGCCCCCAGCCACGCGAGCGGCCTCCACCAATCCCGCTATCGGCAAGCAGTCTGCATGCGGCCCGCATCCGGTCCAGCCATACAGTCTTGATTTCTTCGGTGGCAAAAGTCGCCGCAAACCACATGCCCGAGGCAGGAGCGAATTGAAGACACGCGGCATCGGTGGTCGATTCACTCGCACCGCTCATCCGATCCACTGGCGCCAGACGTCTCCGCACAACCCGGAACGGCGGGTGCATCGGACCATTCTTGGTCACCGGCAAAAGGCACTCGCTCACCGGATCGACAGCCCATGAGCCTTCCTGCAGGACCTCGTTGGCAATCAGCGACGGGATCACGCTAACCGGCACCAGCCGCGCAGCCTTCCAGCGCAACTTACCGCTCTGGGCCAGCGGCCACAGACTCCTTGGTGGCTCGATCATCAGCAGTCGACCGGTGTAGGGATAACACGAGGTCAGGCGCACCCCAACATCGCTTGACTCGGCTGTCACCCCAAGCCATTCCTCAATCCACCCAAGATCCCGCATCGCAATCGTGATAGCCGAATACAGCGCGTCACTATGCAGAACACTGGCAGTTCGATGTCGTGCACCGTCGTCCGGCCCGAGCCGCCACGGTCCCGCCGGACGGAACCGGACGAGTAAAGCCGCTGGCATAGATTAGGTCAGCCGTCCCGCGAGTTCCCCAACAGCAAGGGTCTGCAGAGCGCTCAGTTCACCGCCAGTCAGAAGCTCCGCCTCATCTCCGCCCTGCGTGTAGAAGTTCCGGTTGCGCCAGGCCAGACGAACATTAGACAACCTGACCCGTCCGCTACCGCGCGATCCGCCCCCGCCAAGTGCATCGTCTTCCAGCAAGCGAAGCGCTTCCGCAACCCGGGGAACCAGCTCGCGATCCGGTTCACAAAGTATGTCCATCACCAGCCGGATGCGAAACCGAGCTCCAGCCGGAACGCGCTCCAGCGTCCTCGGATTAGCCTGTGAGGTGAGCCGGTCCACAGCGTTCTCGCTTTTGACTTCCGTGATCTCGTCGTCGAGGTTCTCGCGCATCTGCTGCGTAATACTCTCGGCTTCCAGAGGGGCATCGTACACAGTCAACCGAGAAGGAGTCGCCGTCCGTGACTCCATAGCCTCACCCGAAACCCGCTCCATCCGACCGGGATTGCGTCCAAACAGAATGCAAATCTCGTCGTCAGGCCGGTCACTCTGGTGAATGCGAACTTCCTGGCCCTTGCGACGTGATAAATACACCAGTTCCGCAGGCGACGTCAGCCCGCTGGAGTGCTCCAGAAGCGAGCGCAGCTTGCCGCGTAGCGAACTGCCGGGAATGTAAGGTCGTCCGAATGCATCCTTGACCACAGGGTTATCGGCCCCGCCGATTTCCATCGATCCCTTGCCAGCGCCAATATGCAAGCCGGTTTCGCAAGTCAGATCCGCTTCTAGAATCAACTTGCCGATCAGCTTCAGTTCAGTATCCGCAGTATGCGAACTCATGTGCTCTCCGCAATCTCTATTCGTTGTAGGCCACAATGGCCTCGAACAAATCGCGGAATCTCTCATATCCGCGAGTGTCGTTTCGCCGGGTGACCTGAAGCAGCAGCTTCTCCAGAGGATCGAGGCTGCGCAGCTGGTGCCGTGCAATCGTATAAGCTAGCCGGGCTCTGAGCATGACGAACTCGTGCTGCTTTTCGCCTTCACTCATGCGGCACGCGCGTCGCACAGCGCTGTAAAAACGTCGCAGCTGGCTCCGCGTCCCGGAATCCATGTCGCGCATACGCGCTACGACAGCGTGCGCCTGATTGTCCAGATACAAGCTGTCGGAAATCAATTTCTCCAGCTCGATCTCCGGCGGGCCTTCACGGTCACGCATAGGCCGCGGCCCACGATCTCCGCCAGGGCCGCCACGCTCGCCGCGCGGACCCCTGTCGCCACCTCCAGGACCACCACTTCCAGGGCCGCCTCCTGGACCACCGCCACCCGGACCGCCGCCACCCGGGCGGGGACCTCGATCGCCGCGAGGCTCCCGATTCCCGCCAC
>JACMLA010000505.1 GCA_014379815.1 Bryobacteraceae bacterium
CAGACGCTGGACACAGCCGAGATTCTGGACCCATACCGAAAAACGGCTACCCGCTCCCCTCCAACATTGACGACGGTTGCCCGGAAGTCTGGGATGTCCACTACATCGCACACTTCGCGGTAGGCGGTATCGAGCCGGTTTTCCTTTTGTGCGGCCAGGATGTGAAGGATGATCACCACCGCGGCGCCTGCGAGGAGAGTCGCGGTCAGTATCGGGTTAGTTTCGCTTTGGAGAGCACCGAGAAGTACATGTCCGAGGAGTAGAAAGTAGGCCAGATAAACAGACATATGCAGCCGCTTCCACCAAATCGGCGTTAGCACGTGCAACCAGAAGTCGTGGCTGGTAGCCGCGAGCAGGAAGAGAATGGCGAGTGCCAGAAGTCCCAGTTGCTGAAACGGAAATTGCGAAACGGTGTTGAAGCGTGTGTTGCTGATGAGAATGCTGGCAAGCGGGTTGATGTCGCCGAGCGCATGAAATTGAATCGTCGAAAAGACTGAGTGCGCCAGACCCAGGATGAACGTCGTGACACCAAGATGTCTGCGGTTATAAAGGAGCGGCAGAAACCTCGGATCCAGCCGGGTAAGAGGCCCGATGCACAGAGCCACGTGCAACAGCATCAGGGCCGCAGTACCCAGACCTCGAATCAGGAGAGTTTCTATGGTGGCGCCAGGATGAATCAGCGCGCCGATGCCGACGAAAACCGCGAGATACAACAGGATGCCCGCCGCCAGGACATAGTCGTAAACGCGCTTCTGACGATTCCACAGGACCGCTTTGTACTCGACGCTCATCGGGTGTCTTTCCAGTCCATGCCCTGCCCGTGCACACCGATGTTACGCGGTAGCGTGTCGCGCCGGAACAGAAGAGAAACTCCGAACAATGCAGGGATCAGGAACGCCAGACAAAGCCAAATCCAGAGGTGTACCCGGCGAAGAGGTCTGGTCATTTCTCTTCGCCTGCGTGCGGCAGGTTTCCACAAGTTATCCACTTTGCAAGGAGAACGGGCCAGAGTGCGACCGTTCCCGGCAGGATGATGAGGCGGAATGGAACTCCACTGCGCCGTGCAACCGGATCCACTTTCCCAATGGCGATTGTCAGGAAAGCCGCGGCAAACAACAGACCTGCCGCGACGTAGATCCCAATCAACCAGATGATCCCGTTCGCGACGGCGGCAGCGTCCATGTCACTCTCCGGAGGACCAGGCCACGCGAAACTCCGGATACAGGGTCAGGCCACCGCAGGCGAAAAGTGTCTGCCCGGTGATGTACGAAGCGTCTTCGGAAGCGAGAAACGCGAATACCGCGGCGATCTCTTCAGCTCGGCCGGCACGACCCATGGGGATATGCGATTCCACCTCGGCCTTCGCTTTAGGATCGTTCGTCCACGCGTCGTTAATGGGTGTGATAATTGCGCCCGGGCCGACGGCGTTGACGCGAATGCCGCGGGATGCATATTCCAGCGCCAGGGTTTTGGTCATATTCTCCAAGCCACCTTTACTGATGGAGTAGGGGACGTATTTCGGCTTGGGGATGAGCTCGTGGACGCTGGAGTTATTCAGAATCACGCCGGGCTTGTTCCGTTGCAGAAAGTGGCTGAGTGCTTCCCGTGCGCAAAGAAACGCTCCGCGCAGGTTGACGTTGAGCACGCGATCGAAGTCCTCCATTTCGACCTCTTCGCTGGCTGCCGGCTTTTGAATACCGGCATTGTTGACCAGAATGTCGAGAGACCCAAAGTCTGCAATAGCATTTCTGAACATTGCCTGCACTTCGTTTTCTTTGGAGACGTCACCTTGTACCAGAATGTGACGGGTGCCTGAGTCGGCGCTCGAGGCGGCCTGTACCTCGGCAAGAGCTGCTTCGGCGTCTTTGTCCACGCTGCGGCAGTTTACGGCAACATTCGCACCTTCCTGCGCGAATCGGATGGCTATGGCCTTCCCTATACCGGTGGTAGCACCGGTGATAATTGCATACTTACCGGCGAGTCTGGTCACTGTATTTCCCATGAGGATCTCTCCCTCTGCAAGATTTGGAATGCGTCGGTGGACGCTTTCTATTCCGGAATAATTCCTGAGGGTAGCGCGATTAGACAGGCATGAAGAATTGGCGCACGATGCAAACACTCAGCCTTCTGGCAGCCACGCTGGCGGTGGGGCACATTCAGGCGAAGGATCCGGTAGAAGCAGTGAATAAAGATGGCAAGGGTCTGGCACTGAAAGGCTATGATCCTGTCGCCTACTTCACGCAAAGTAAGCCTGTTCCGGGCGATCCGAAGATCACCGTGGATTGGAGTGGAGCAAAATGGCAGTTCTCTTCTGAACAGAATCGGGATCAGTTCAAAGCGGATCCGGAAAAGTTTGCTCCTCAGTTCGGCGGCTATTGTGCATGGGCGGTAAGTGAAGGTTACACGGCTGACGCGGATCCCCAGGCGTGGAAGGTTGTCGACGGAAAACTGTATGTGAACTACAACAAAGGGGTTCAGAAGAAGTGGGAAGCCGATCAGCCACAACGCGTCGAAAAAGCCGCGAAGAACTGGCCCGGTCTGCATAAGTAGACGTATCCGCTCACCCCGGACAAAACAACATGCGACTCCTTTTCTTGACGGCTCTGGTCGTATGCTCAGCCGTTGCGCAGAAGCATGAACTTGGTCTTACTCTCGGTCGGATCAGCGGACCTGACCGCAGCATTGCTAATTCCGGCGATTTAAGTTTGAACTCGGGCATGGCGATGCAGGTCAACTATGGGTATCGCTTCTATCGGAACCCGATCGTTGGTATTTCCACAGAGCTGCATTTTCTGGCAAACGGACAACGCACAATCGATTCCGGTAATGCTGCTGTTACACGCGATCTGGCGACGCTGTTCGTCACTCCGGGCATCCGGGTGAAGTTGCTTCCGGATGGCAGATTCCAACCCTACGGTGTTATCGGTGGTGGCTACGCTTTGTATGAGCAAAGCTTCTTCCGAATAGACGGTGGTGACAATCAGGCGGGACGCTTTATTCACCGGGGCGCGGTCATGTACGGCGGCGGTGTGGATATTCCGCTGTGGCGCTTCATCGGGGCGCGTTTTGAAGTACGTGATTTTTACTCTGGCAACCCTAATTTCAACGTTAATGTCAATGGCAGTGGGCAGCACAATGTAGTTTTCGGAGGGGGCTTCACCATTCGATGGGGTGGTCAGGAGAATTGAATGGTGCAGACCACTTCATGGAATAGATTGCACTGCTCCGCGGCTACAGTTTGCACATGGACTTAACACGGCGTGCTCTGATGTTTGGCGTTCCAGCAGCTTTGCTGGCTTCGAGGACCGCTGAGAACCGCGTTCCAGTGCTGGTGGAATTGTTCACTTCGGAGGGTTGTTCCAGTTGCCCTCCAGCGGATGAATTGCTGATCCGGCTGGTGAAAGAGCAGTCGGTTCCCGGCGCCGAGGTAATTGCACTGGGGCAGCATGTCGACTACTGGAACCGCTTAGGCTGGGCCGACCCGTTTTCAGCTCCGACGTTCACACAACGACAGAAGTGGTACGCGGATGGCTTCCAGGGCAGCGGATCCTACACTCCACAGATGGTTGTCGATGGTCAGACAGAGTTCGTGGGCAGCGATTCGACCCGGGCGACGCGGGCGATCGTTCAGGCGACGAAAACACCCAAGCTGCCAGCAGACTTAGCGTTGCTCGACGGTACAGCGACGTTCTCGATTGACGCTTCCAGCTGGAACGGCCATGCAGACGTAGTGCTCGCCGTGGTAGAAAACAACCTGCAGACGACGGTCAAGAGAGGGGAGAACGGTGGGCGAGTGCTGCATCATGCCTCTGTGGTCCGCAGCTGGACTCCTGTCGGCGGTCTCGACGGTGGCAGCAAGTTCACTCTCAAGAAAGCTGTGGAGCTTCGGCGCGAATGGAAAGCGCCGGATCTGCGCGTGGTCCTGTTTGCCCAGGATTCACGCAGCCGGCGCATTGTAGCGGTACGATCCGTGTCGGTTTAGGCGGCTCCGGCGGAGGCCTGTGCCGCTGTCGCGCGAACTTCGATGCTGCCCGCATGAACGCCCGGGCACTTCGCGGCCCACATCTGTGCTTCCTGTTCGGTTGCAACGTCGATAAGGTAGTAGCCGCCGAGTTGTTCTCTGGTTTCGGCAAATGGACCATCGGTGGTCACGATCTTGCCGTTCTCGGCTCGGAGAGTCCTGGCAGTATGCGTGGGTTGTAACTCCGCTCCACCGCGAAGAACACCGGCTTCGGCCAACTCCCGGCTGTACTTCATGTATTCGGCGTAGGTCGGTCCAGCCTGCTCAGGTGTTGCGTCTACCCAGCTTCTCTCGTTTCCGTAAATCAGGATCAGGTATTGCATGGTTCGTCTCCTTTTGAGTTCGGGCTTTCCGCCCGCTTCAGCAATCTAACGAACGGGAAGGGCCAGAATCGACATGGCTCCAAAACTTTTTTGAAAGAATAGCGCATTATGCTGCACGCTGCCTTCGAAGCGGTCATACGGGAAGAGCGGACTTCGATTTGTGCCTCCCTGATCCGGATGACGTCTGACTGGGAGCTTGCGGAAGACTGCGTCCAGGAAGCTTGCCTTCGCGCGTGGGACCTGTGGAGCCGCGAGGGTCTTCCGGCGCGGCCGGGCGGGTGGCTCGCCACTGTTGCTAAGCGTCTTGCGCTGGATCATTTGCGCCGAGCAAGGAGACAGTGTCCGATTCCGGACGAGTTGGTCGGCGGCAATCAGCCTGACGACTCGGTATTGTCCCCTGCAGGCGTCACCGGTGTTGAAGACGATGTGCTCCGTTTGATCTTCAGTTGCTGTCATCCGGCACTGTCGGAGCCGTCACAGGTTGCCCTTACTCTGCGAACCGTATGCGGTTTAACCACCCGCGAAATCGCACGGGCGTTTGTTGAAGCGGAACCGACAACAGCGCAACGGCTGGTTCGCGCGCGTCGCAAACTGGCGGAGGAGAGCGTGCCTTTCGAACTGCCGTCTCCGTCCGAACTGCCCCTTCGGCTAGTCGCTGTGCAGGCTGTGGTTTACCTAGTCTTCACCGAAGGCTACGCGGCTAGCGCAGGACCAGCCTTGCTGCGCCCTGATCTTTCACACGAAGCAATTCGATTGGCCCGGCTGCTGGTTCGTCTGCTTCCCGACGACCCGGAAACCAGTGGCCTGCTGGCGCTGATGCTGCTGCACGATGCGCGTGGGAATAGTCGCGTCGACCGGCATGGCAACTTCGTTCTGCTGGCGGACCAGGACAGGAGTCTCTGGGACCGTGGCCGAATCGACGAAGGTGTTCGTATCCTTGACAAAGCTCTGGTGGCAAGCAAAGGTGGGCCCTACCAGACCCAGGCCGCCATTGCAGCATTGCATGCGACCGCGCCATCCGCTGCTGATACCGACTGGGGGCAAATTACAGGATTATATGGTGCGATGCTACGGCGTTCTCCGAATCCGGTTCTCGAATTAAACGCCGCCGTAGCTATGGCCATGGCGGGCGATGTTGACGAGGCGCTCGACTGGATCGCTTCTCTGGAACGGAGAAATGTCCTGAAAGGTTACTATCTACTGCCGGCCGCGAAGGCGGACTTGCTTCGAAGGTGCGGGCGCAACAGCGATGCTTATGTCGCGTATGCCGACGCACTCTCGATCGCGCCTACCGAAGCGGAGAGACGCTATCTGAGGGG
>JACMLA010000506.1 GCA_014379815.1 Bryobacteraceae bacterium
AGATCTGCTGCAGCGTCAGATTCTCGCTGCCCAGTATGTAGCGTTCCCCGTTCTGCCCCCGCTCACAGGCCAGAATGTGGCCGGCAGCGGTATCTTTCGCGCTTACCACGTTGAGGCCGGTATCGATGTACGCCGGCATCTTACCTTTGAGAAAATCCAGAACTACCTGACCGGTCGGCGTTGGCTTGAAGTCATGGTCACCGATGGGAGCCGTCGGGTTGACGACCACGACCGGGAACCCGCTTCTGGCAAATTCCAGCGCCACCTGCTCCGCCATGAACTTGGAGCGCTTATAGGCGCCCGTCATATCCTCCAGCTTCACGGGCTGGTTCTCATCTCCGGGCTGCCCGCTGTCAGGTACCCCTATGCAACCGACTGTACTGGTGTAGATGACACGTTCGACACCAGCGTTGCGTGCGGCTTCCAGCAGGTTGCGCGTTCCATCTACGTTGGACCGGTACATCTCCGCAGGGTCCCGTGTCCAGAGCCGGTAGTCCGCCGCGACATGGTAGACGATGGAGCAACCAGCAACGGCTCTGGTGAGTGAGTCCGGATCCCGGAGATCACCCTGCACCGGATCCACATCCAGCTCCCGTATTCTGGCCGGGTCCCGGGCCAGAGCCCGCACGCGCGAGCCCCGCGCAGAGAGTTGTGTTGCCACGTGCCAGCCAAGGAAGCCGGTTGCCCCGGTAACCAGAACAGGCTTCACGCCGGTCAGCGAAGTGCCGACTGCAACATCTTGAAGGTGTCGGTGAACTTCGTATTGATTCCCATCGCAGCGGAAGGCTCAAAGCCGCTGTGCATCATGCAGTGCTCGCAGCGGGGATCCGCCCCAGGGCCATAATTTTCCCAGGGCGTCTTTGTCATCAGCTCGCCAAAAGTCTTGTAGTGGGCATCGGTGATCACGTAGCACGGACCCTTCCAGCCCTTGATGTTGTAAGTCGGAGTTCCCCAGGCCGTGCAGGGCAGTTCGCGCTCGCCCCGCAGAAAGTCGAGATAGGCGGGTGTGTGATTGAGATTAAAACGCTCAGAAAACTTGTGGATATTGCGCAGCTTTTCGCGGATATCATCGCGAGTCATGAAGATTTCGCGATCGTTGACGGCGGAATAGCCGTAGGCGGGAGCAAGCTGATGCGTATCGACGCCCAGTTCTTCCAAAAGCTCGAACAGCTTCCAGATCTCGTCCATATCGGTCTCGCGGTACACGGTGGTATTGGTGACGACGAGGAAGCCGGCGTCTTTGGCGGCTTTGATTCCGTCCACAGCCGCGTCGAAAACTCCGTCGCGCTCCACCGCAAGATCGTGATTTTTTCGCAGACCGTCGAGGTGCACGTTCCAGTAGAAGTTCTGGTGAGGACGAAACTCGGCCAGCTTCTTGCGGATGAACATGCCGTTGGTGCAGAGCATCACCTGACGGTTTCGATCGAGAATTCCCCTGGTGAGCTGAGCCACCTTCGGGTAGAGCATCGGTTCGCCACCGCAGATCGAGACCATGGGGGCGCCGCATTCATCTGAGGCCGCCAGACACTGCTCAATGGTGAGCATCTGGGAAATCGTCGATTCGTACTCCCGGATCCGGCCGCAACCGGTGCAGGTCAGATTGCAGGCATGCAGAGGCTCCAGCATCATGACAAGCGGGAAGCGCTTGTTGAGCATGGGATGTGCCTGACGCTCCGCAGCAGGCGTGGTGGAGCCATGCACAATGCGGAACGGGTTCGACATGTCTTCGGCGATGCGGACGGTAACCTGCCACTGCGAGGGCGGGCTGATTTTGTTCTTCGCTATGTAGGTCGCCATTTTAGCGGCCATGGACAAGGAAATCTTCATTTCGGTTTAGGCCGCCTCGTGCCTTTTTAAGAAGCTCGATAACGCCAGCAGCGGGAAGCTGTTGCGGTACAGGTGATAGGTCAGATAAAACACCTTGGGGAACCCGGTTCCGGTGGCAACACGCTCGTCCCAGGTTCCGTCAGAGCGCTGTGTCTCGGTAAGAAACTCGATGCCTTTGATGACGCTGAGACTGCCGCTGTCACCGCCTGCAATCAGGCCAAGAACTGCCCAGCCAGTCTGGGAAGCAGTACTGGGACCCGGTGCGAAGCAGTGCGTGGAATAGCTCTCACAGCTTTCGCCCCAGCCACCATCGGCGTTCTGAATCGACCGGATCCACTCCCCGGCTCGAAGCACCGCGGCTTCCCGGTCGCTGACTCCTGCCGCCTTCAAACCCCGTAGCGCGAGGAAGGTGCCATAAACATAGTTGACACCCCAGCGGCCGAACCAGCTGCCATCCTGCTCCTGTGTAGCCAGCAAGTAATCCACGGCGCGCCGGATTGCCGGATCTTCAGGCGATACGCCAAAGCGGCACAATGCCTCGACCACGCGCCCGGTGATATCGGGGCAGGAAGGGTCGAGCATCGCATTGTGATCGGCGAAGGGCACGAAACT
>JACMLA010000507.1 GCA_014379815.1 Bryobacteraceae bacterium
AGAGTGCCCAGTGTCGTGGTCACAGTAACGGTCTTGTTGAGCTCTTCCACAGGCGTTTCGAGGAAAGGCTCTACCTTCTTCTTATCGAGTGTGATGCTGGTGATCCGGACTGGCTTTACAGCGATCTGGCTGGAGTCGGCTGGTAGCTGCGAGATTTTGTCGAGGATCTCGATACCTTGTGTCACCCGCCCAAAGGCCGAGAACTTGCCGTCAAGAGAAGCCTGCGTGGAAAGGCAGACGAAAAATTGGCTGCCGTCGCTGTTAGGTTTGTTTGGAATGCGAACTGTGGAAACGATACCTCGCACATGCTGGACGTCACTGTACTCGCTTGGGAGCAGGTTCAGTCCTCCCGTGCCCCAAAGTTTTCTCGGAGTCTTTGCGGATTTGAGCAGAGGGTCGCCTCCCTGCACGACTCCATTCGCGAGGATCCGAAAAAATGCACTGTCATCGTAGTACCGCTGCTTCGTCAGCTTCAGAAACTGCTCTACGTGCTTCGGGGCTTTGTCGGGCAGGAACTCGAAGCGAACGGTCCCCATATCCGTGGCGATCACTGCCTCCAGGTCGCTCGCCGATTGTGCGTGCAGCGCGATGGTGGAGGAGAGAAGGACTGCGATGAAAAGACGCATTTTCTAGAAATTGAACCGAAGTGCAAACTGAATGATCCGACTGGAAACCGTGTTCTGATTCAGGCGGTAGAAGTTTTGATTCAACGATAGCGAACGTGCCACACAAGCGGGGCTCAGCGCGGCCGTTTGCGTGTTCAGTTCCGGCGCGTTTGTCGGACAACCCGTACCTCCTGCGCCTGGTCCCGGCAGTGCTGCGATGGCCGTGTCGGTGGGTGTTCCTGTGGACCGCGCAATGATCGCATCCCACACTCCCGGTGCCGTCAGGTTACGATTGCGATTCTCTACACGTCCGGCGACCGGAGTCTGGAAGGGCGCATTCCCCGCCAGCAGTGTATTCTGTCCACCCTGGCTGAAGAGATTGGTGTTGTTGATGTTGGTTTCGAATGTGCGATGGTTCAAGACATTGAAAGCCTCGGCGCGCAGCTCAAAGTATCGCCGGGATTCTTTCCACGGGCGTATGCGCTTGGTGATGCTCATGTCCAGTGTCTGTACCCACGGCAACCGCGCGACGGAGTAGTTGCGTGCGGAGTTGCCGTACTGGCCGGGCTCGGGCCACGAGAATGCGCGGGGGTTGAGGTAGTTGGTGAACTGAGCGTTCCGGGGGGTCCAGTCCGGGTTGACCAGCGATACGCCTGAGATGATGTCGGGCCGCAGAGCACCTCCAGGGAGACCGGTGTCCAGCGAATTGCCTTGGCCCAGGGTCGCGGTAAGAGGGTAGCCCGAGCGGATGCGGCCAATACCGGAGAGCTGCCAGTTCCCAAGAATGTGCTGGTACCACCCGCGCCCATTCAGCCACTTCCGGCCTTCGCCAAACGGCAGGTCAAGGAAGCCAAACGCATTCAGGATGTGCGGCGTGTCGGAGGCCGCCGGTGCGCGCTCAGATCTGGAGTCATAAGGATTCTGTGCGCGCGTCAGAGGCACGGCATACGAGGCATTGGCAAAGGAATTATTCGGAATCGAAAACTTCACACCGCCGGAGTTGTCGTCAATGTTGCGGGACCAGGTGTAGTTCACGCGAAACTGCAGACCGTTAGTAAACCGGCGTTCGACCTCCGATGTGAACGCGTGATACGTCGACGCGGCGTTCGTCGGATCGAGGAGGTAGATGGAATTCGAGAGACGACCCGAGAAACCTGGAATCGGTACCGCGCCACTAAAAGGGTCCACCCGGTTGACATTTTGCGGTGCTCCAAACAGGTGCGTACCGCGCGAGCCCTGATAGCCGAACGTGAGAACCGTCTGCCGCATGAACTCGTACTGGACGAGGAGTGAATAGTTCTGGATGGTGGGCATCCGGAAGTTCTTGTCTGCAACGACCCCGGTCGCCTGATAACGAACGTCTTGCCGGACGACTCCGCGGGACGACGAAACATCGGCCGCGTCGCCGGGTCGGATCTCGCCGCTCTCTGGCAGGTTGAACATCTTCGGATCGGACGCCAGAACCATGTTGTTGTACCCGAACTGCATAGGTACGCCAATTTCAGCGCAGCGCGCCAGACCGCACGTGGCGGAGTTGGAAGGCGGCGCAAAGTCGTTGGAGCCAAGCAAATAAGACAGCGACCGGAATTGCGAGAAGGTCTGGGAGCCAATGTTAGGAATAGGCTCGCGATCGTTTCCCATCAGAGTTCCGTGCGTGATTCCATAACCTCCGCGGAGAACGAATTTCCGGTCTTTGTTCCATCCGAACCCAGGAACCCAGGCAAACCCGAAGCGCGGCTCGAGGACGTTGTACTGCGGTGGTGTGAGATAGCGTGACCGGCCGTTGAACCCGGCGTATTCAAACACAGGGGCGGGCAACGCGTTGCCGGCTGCGTCTCTAACGAAGGGATTAGGCTCCATGCGGTCGAGATTCAGTTGACCCTGACGATTGAACTTCTCCCAGCGTGGCGACTGATACTGATAGCGAAGTCCGACATTAAAGGTCAGGTTCGGATTGATACGAACGTCGTTCTGCGTATACCCGCCAAAGTTTTGCCAGCGATAGTAATACGGAATCGAGAGGTTCTCCGTCTGGACCTGTGCCCACGACGGCACGCCAAGAAGAAACGAAGCAAACTTGTCTCCTCCGAGGACGGCACCAGAACAGTCCGGGAGATTGCCGCCGATCGGATTGCTGGTACAGTTCTTTTCCCCAAGATAGTTGCCATCCCACGAAAAGCGGCCCCCTGCCAGTGAGCCGACTCCCAGGTTGGCCTGATTCAACTGAAGATACGATGCGGAGAAGCCCAGCTTCATGGTCCAGGATCCTCGTGTCCACGAGTAGTCATCGGTAAGCGAGTACGAGTGCTCCCGATTCTTGCCAACATCCTGAGGCGAGTTGAAACCTGCCGAAGCAATGCCCGCTCCCGACGTCTGACCCGTTGCGGATTTCAGCGCACCGCCATCGAAGAACCGCGCCATCCCGTATCCGAGAAGGTTGACGGCACCCTGACCCGCTCCGCCAATATTCAGGTACTCCGACGTGTAGTCCCGGTTTAGCAGAGGCTCCGGAAAATTGCGTCCGAAGTCGCCGTAGACGTAGTTGACACGGAACTCGTTCACGCCCATAGAACCACCAGAAGTGGGCTCAGGAGTCCAGGTCCACACAGCGAGAATCTGGCGGGACCGGTTTGCGTCGGAGATCAGTCCGTGCTGGATAATGTCGCGCTCGAACCGGTTGCCGAACTGGGGCTGGTAGGTGTATCGGCCATACAGTAAGTGGTGATCGTTCAGTCGGTGGTCAAGGCGGAATGTATAGCGATCGTCGTTGTACTGAGTCCGCCGGAAGTAAGCATAGTTGGCTCCTAACTGGTTGATGACATCGGCTGGGTTCGTCAGATTAGGAGCAGGGAAGAAGTCCCGTGCAATACGGGCCGCAACCGGGTTAATGAAGGACTGCCCTCGCCCATCTACCAGGACTCGGCCGCGGCGTGCGGGGTCCGGATCGTTGGGATTGAACAGTTCAAAACCAGGCTGGCTGGTACCTCCATAAAGAAAGCGCGAGTTGCTAACCCCCGCGGGTGCGGCCGGATTGAAGTTGGGATTCTGAATCAGTGAGAGCGTGCCATCGGCGGCTC
>JACMLA010000508.1 GCA_014379815.1 Bryobacteraceae bacterium
AGACTGGCCTGAAAGGCGGCAACAACGCCCTGGAAAATGCCGCTACCCGAATTGCTGAACTGGAGCGACAAGCCGATAGTTTACTCCGCAGCATCGTCGTTAGCCTGAGTGAGACATTCATCACACCGATCGATGCAGAGGATATTCATTCTCTGAGCTCAAAGCTGGATGACGTCATGGAGGGCGTCGAAGATCTGGCGTACCGCATGGTTGGCTACCACGTCGATCCGGTGCCCCCGGTTGCTGTAGAAGTAGCGGGAGACCTTGTGAGTTGTATCGGCGCGCTGGATAGTGCGTTTCGAGCATTGCGGGACCATGGTTCGGTGATGGAGAGCTGCCTTCAGGTAAGCCGGATTAAAAAAGAAGTGGACGTCAAAATTCGCGCGGCACTCAGCGAGTTGTTCCGCACTGAAAAAGATCCGATTCATCTGATCAAGGTGAAAGAAGTGCTGGACCTGCTCGAAGATACTACGGACTACTGCGAAGATGTTTCGGTGGTCCTGCAGAACGTTTTCGTCAAGAATAGCTGAGCTCTGCATGGATCTCAATCCTGCTTTAACCCTCGCAGTCGCGATCATCGCGGTCGCGCTGATTTTCGACTTCATCAACGGATTTCACGACGCCGCTAACTCTATCGCGACCGTGGTTGCTACCCGCGTTCTCACCCCGGGTCAGGCCGTAATCTGGGCTGCTTTCTTTAACTTCATTGCTGCCTTTGCCTTCGGTACGCAAGTCGCCAAGACAGTCGTCCGGGGCGTCAATCTCGACGTCATTTCCGTGTACGTCATTCTTGCCGGTCTGATCGGTGCCATCGTTTGGGATCTCATTACATGGTGGCTGGGCCTTCCCACCAGTTCGTCGCATGCGCTTCTGGGCGGATACGCTGGAGCCGGGATGGCGAAAGTGGCGCTGGAACGTGGAATTTCCCGCAGCTTTGAGGCGATTAATCCGGAAGCGTGGATCCCTACGCTGATCTTTATCGTGCTCGCCCCTCTGCTGGGTGTCATCATCGCGTACTTGCTAATGGCCGCGATTTACTGGTTGTTCCGGCGACAGTCGCCCCGGCATATGGATCAGTGGTTCCGCAGGCTTCAGCTGCTTTCCGCTGCTGTCTTCAGCTACTCTCATGGAACCAACGATGCACAAAAAACTATGGGCATCATCACCGGTGTACTCTTCACCAGCGGGTTCATTCCAAGTCTGAGCGTGCCAATATGGGTGATCTTTGCGGCCCATACTGCAATCGGTCTTGGAACCCTCAGCGGCGGATGGCGCATCGTGCACACCATGGGCAGCAGGCTTACCCGCTTGAAGCCCCGGGGTGGATTCGCCGCCGAAACTGCCGCAGCTATATCAATTCTGTTTTCAAGTGAGCTGGGGATGCCGGTATCGACAACGCACGTGATTGCCGGCGCAATCGTTGGAGTCGGCAGTATTCAAAGGGTAAGAGCGGTGCGGTGGGGCATCGCAAGGCGAATCGTATGGGCGTGGTTTTTAACCATACCCGCTGCAGCGCTGGTGGGAGCTCTCTCCCTGCTTCTGCTTCGGTTGTTAACGCCTGACGTATAGAACGGAAAAGCCCAGCTGAAATCCTGTTGGACCGCAGCCGGGCTGTTCTATCACACGTGCCCTACTTGGAAGGCGTGGCCAGATCGCGCGATGCGATCACCCTGTCGACAAGACCGTACTCCACTGCCTGATGCGCTTCCATGATGTAGTCGCGATCTACATCACGTGCGATCTTCTCGATCGTCTGGCCGGTCGCGTTCGCCAGAATTCCGTTCAGCGTTTCCCGCATGCGCAGAATCTCTTTGGCATAGATTTCGATATCCGATGCCTGTCCTGCCAGACCGCTCATGTGCGGCTGGTGAATCAGGATACGCGCATGAGGCAAGGTGTATCGCTTACCCCTTGTGCCTGCTGCCAGAAGCACTGCGCCCATTGAGGCAGCCTGCCCCAGACAGTAGGTAACGATATCGGGCTCAACCAGGTTCATCGTGTCGAGGATCGCAAGGCCGGCAGTTATGCTGCCACCCGGAGAGTTAATGTAAAGCGAAATATCTTTCTCCGGATCCTCAGCTGCCAGGAACAGCATCTGCGCAATCACCAGATTCGCAACATTATCATCGATCGGTGTTCCCAAAAAGATGATGTTTTCTTTCAGCAAACGCGAATAAATATCAAAAGCGCGTTCTCCGCGCGACGTCTGCTCCACTACCATTGGGACCATCATGCCCGTCGTTCCTCCAAAGGACCATCATAGCGGGTGGGCTGTTCTGTCCGGCTTAAGGGCAATGGCTATGATCGAAACCGGCTTCCATGGAATGAACCGGTCAAAGCGCTTCCAGAGCCACACCAGGCGATCAAACACGGCGAGCTGGAAGCGGGAAAATCGCGTTCGCCGGAAGATGCGACCGTTCACGAACCACGCCGGCCGGGTGATGCGATTGAAGCGCAGGATTGTTTCCACACGAAGGCCAGCCGTTTCGCACTTCGTCTTCAATTCCTGTTCACTATAACGGCGCCAGTGTCCGAGCACCTTATCGAGCGTTCCGTACACGCTCATGCCTTCCGGGACAAGAATGATGGCACGACCACCGGGCTGCAGGATGCCGGCTATGTTGCGCAAACCAAGCGCATCGTCTTTCACATGCTCCAGTACATTCAGGCACACGACCGTGTCTATTGGATCCGGGATGCACTCGAAGTGCGCGGCAGATTCCAGATCGCATCGCCGGATCTGTAGATTAGGACGATAGCGGAAGCGCGTTCCCAGCCTGGACAGGTGCTCCTCGTCAATGTCACTGGCCACGTAAAGCTGTCGCCGCCGGGACAGATGCATCGTGAGATTGCCAATTCCCGCGCCAAGTTCGAGAATCCTGTTGCCAAGGTGAGGCCGGATGGTTTCGGCCATCCAGCGATTGAACCGCGGCGTTTGCGCCAGTGCATCCAGAATCGCCGCGCCATCGTCGGTGTAGATATCCCTTGTCAGGCCATATCGCAGAATGACGGCAAGCGCCTGAAAAGCGTCTTTCAAACCAATTTTCTTGCCTTCGGCGTAAGTCCGTCCGTAGTAGTTGATCGGCAACTCAATGATGGATGCCTGCCGCTGAGCAAGTTTGATTGTGAGCTCCGGTTCAATCCCGAATCGGTTGCTTCGAATGGGAATGCTCTTCACCAGAGACATGCGAAACGCTTTATAGCAGGTCTCCATATCTGTCAGGTTGAGATCGGCAAACATATTGCACAGCGTGGTTAGAAGCTGGTTCGCCAGCGCGTGCCAGAAATACAGAACTCTGCGCTCTCCGGCAACTACGAAACGGGAGCCGTATACGACATCGCAACGCTCCTCAACCAGCGGCTGCAGCAAGCGCAGATACTCCTGAGGATCGTACTCAAGATCAGCATCCTGAATGATGCCAAAGTCGCCCCGTGCCTGCTCTATTGCGGTCCGGATCGCGGCACCTTTGCCCTGGTTGCGCTGATGCAGGATCAGCCGGATGCGCCCGGGATGCTGCGCAGCGATTGCCTCTATCGCCTGCACAGAGCCATCTGAGGAACCGTCGTCGACTACGATCAGTTCGGACTCGAGACCCTCGGGCAGAGGTGCGCGGAGAACTCTTTCCAACAAAACTCCGACGAATTCTTCTTCGTTGTAAACAGGGATCAGAACGGATAACAGACCAGAGGTGTGCAAGGAAAACTGAGTATAGCAACGGTCCCGTCAATACGCGGCGCTGTTACCCCGTGCTGTTACCCAGCGCTGTTACCCAGCGCTGTTAAAATAACGCGCAATGACTTTCGTCTGGCGTCTCTTCTGGGTTGCCGTTGCTATCGTAGCGGCACTCAGCCTTGGTGTGGTGGCAACGCAGCGCGGAGAACCGGTAAACAGTCTCTGGCTGGTCACCGCTGCGGCAGGCTGCTATCTGATTGGGTTTCGCTTCTATGGACGATTTATCGCCACGAAGGTTATGGTGCTGGATGACCGTCGTGCCACTCCCGCGGAACGACTTCGCAATGGGCATGATTTCGAGCCCACGAACAAGTGGATTGTCTTTGGACATCACTTTGCAGCGATTGCCGGCCCAGGACCTCTGGTAGGTCCGACTCTTGCCGCTCAGTTCGGGTATCTGCCTGGGACTATCTGGATTATCGTGGGTGCAATCCTCGGAGGGGCTGTACAGGACTTCGTGATCTTGTTTTGTTCGGTCCGCAGAGACGGCAAATCGTTAGGTCAAATGGCGCGTGAAGAGATCGGCCGGGTGGGTGGAGTCACCGCGCTGATCACCGTGCTGCTCATCATGGTCATTCTGCTGGCCGTCGTCGGACTTGTTGTCGTGAATGCGCTGCGGGACAGTGCGTGGGGTACGTTCACGATCGCAGCAACGATGCCCATCGCCGTCTTTATGGGTCTGTACTTGCGATATCTGAGACCGGGCAGAGTCCTTGAGGTGTCCGCAATTGGGTTCGTTCTGATTCTTGGCAGCATCTTCGGAGGCCAGTACGTAGCCAGCAGCCCTTCGCTGGCACCGATATTCACGCTCTCGGGCGTGACCCTGGCTGTGGCAGTCATCGCGTATGGGTTCCTGGCGAGCGCACTTCCTGTGTGGCTGCTGCTGGCACCAAGAGACTACCTGAGCACGTTTGTAAAACTCGGAGTGGTTGTTATGTTGGCGCTGGGGATTGTGTTTGTTCGGCCCGAACTGCAGCTGCCAGCGCTGACACGGTTTACCGACGGTACCGGGCCAATCTTTGCCGGTAAAGTATTTCCGTTTTGCTTTATCACGATAGCCTGCGGGGCCATCTCCGGTTTCCACGCGCTCATCTCGAGTGGAACTACGCCTAAGATGATCGCCCGGGAGTCTCACATCTGGCCTGTAGGCTATGGCTCGATGCTCCTCGAGAGTTTTGTTGCCATGATGGCCCTGATTGCGGCGTGCTCACTGCAACCCGGGGTGTTCTTTGCAGTCAACTCCCCTGCAGGCATTGTCGGGGCGACTGCGGCAGAGGCGACAGCCACAATCACTTCCTGGGGTTATGCGGTAACGCCCGGCGAGATGGAAGCTCTTGCGGCGCAGGTGGGAGAGAAGACCTTGTTCTACCGCACGGGCGGCGCGCCTTCGCTGGCTCTCGGGATGGCCCAGATTTTTGCGGGTACCGGAGGAGGCAGCGCCATTCTCGGGTTCTGGTATCACTTCGCCATCATGTTCGAAGCGCTCTTCATTCTGACGGTGATTGACGCGGGAACACGCGTCGGCAGATTCATGTTGCAGGACCTTTTGGGCAATATTTCCGAACCACTTGGCCGGACAAGCTGGATGCCCGGTGTATTGATCACCAGCGCTGCTGTGGTCCTTGCCTGGGGATATTTCCTTTACCAGGGCGTGCTGGACCCTCTGGGCGGTATCAATACACTCTGGCCCTTGTTCGGGATCGCAAATCAGCTGTTGGCTTCTATCGCTCTCTGCGTCGCAACGACGATTCTGATTCGGATGCACGGTGCAAAGTACATGTGGATCACGTGTGCTCCGTTAGGCTGGTTGCTGATAGTGACTTACACCGCTGCCTGGCAAAAGATGTTCGACGCGTCGCCGCGCATCGGGTTCCTCGCACAGGCCGCCGCGCTCGAAGCGGCAATCGAAGCAGGGAAGGTAACAGCGAGCCGGATCGCCGAGACACACACCTTGATCTTTAATGCCCGCCTCGACGCCGTCCTGTGTGGCTTGTTTCTCGTACTCGTGACGGTGATCGTCGTCGACGCTACGCGTGTCTGGGCAAGCATCCTGAAAGGCACCAGCAAATCCGGTGCCCGGGAAACACCGTTCGTGCTGACCCAGTTGCGGCCGGAGGAAGTATGACAAAATTTGTCTCCGCCTTCTGGACCATCGTCAAAGGAGTTCTGCGGGAAATCGCAGACGAGAACGCTTATGAGCGGCACCTCGCGGTCCACGACCGCAA
>JACMLA010000509.1 GCA_014379815.1 Bryobacteraceae bacterium
CCGATCCCTGCCACTCTTCCTGCAGGTAGTGTGACGGCGGCATTCGTCGCCGCCAATTCCAACGACGTAGTCGTGACCCTGACAGGAGTTGCTCCCGCTGAAGCCCACGTCCGCATCTATCCCCAGCAGTTCGTCGAGATCGCTGCCATCGCTGAGGAGCCGTCGTTCATCCGCGCCGATGGAGGTTCGAACATTGCGGGCGCCGGTCCGGTCAGCGTGCTTCTGCCGAATCCTTTCAACCTCGCAGGAAACCAGGCCCACCCTAACCCGGCAACGCTCACGCTCGACATCGTGATCACTCCCAGAGCGGCATCGCGTCGTCTGTTCGGAGCAGTGAACGTAAACGTGACTGGCGGTCCTGCCACCGCGCCGGCAACGCCGTTCACTGGAGCGGGAATCATGGGAGTCCTGATGCCGATGATGCAGGGAGTGGGACCCTCACCCCTGTTCGGCGTGCCTTTACCTGTCGCTCCGCCGAGCCCTCCGCCACCAAACAATTTCATCGACCTCATCATCAGTCTCGCGGCAGAGCCCTCTCCCCGGCAGTCACCCCGACTTCCAACCATGGCGCGTTTCGAGACCATTGCCGTCACAGGCGCGACAGGGCCGGGAACGCCATCGCCGACAGGGAGCCTGTTTTGGGACGCCGTAGTAACTGGCGCTCGCTGGTCCGCTGAATCCCGGTCGAGTCAGCACGATCAGGGCAACCCAGGAAATCCGGCAGGACCGGACGTGCATGCCCCAGGCGTTCACGTCTCGGGCGCGCTCGCATATGACGCCGCAGTGGTCGCGCTTCGACGCGTGCAGCCAATGATTCCATGGCCCTCAACAGCTGGCACCAATCCTGGCTGGGTCCTCGCCTCTCTGGGGAACAACTTCGGTGTCCCGATTGATCTGGTGAACGTCAACAACACGGGAACCGGAGTCCTGCTTCGAACCATAGCCATGGGTGCGGAGACGTCGCAGCTGAGCAGCCTGCAAACGCCGGTTGAAAACCTGACCGTGGAGCAGATGATGCAAACCGCCGCGGACACACTCGGGCTCGACATCGACATTCCGACAATCGATATTCAGAACGAACCCCGGGTGCAGAAAGAGGTCCGCCGGGAGTTCTTCATCGCTAAAAACGGCCTGCGCGATGTGCAATGGTCGCTTTTGCGCGCGTTGACGGACGCTCGCGAATTGATCTACATCGAATCACCGCAGTTTTCGCGAACTGCCCGGCCAGATGGGCCTGTTGAGAGCTACGAAGTAGACCTTGTTAACGCCATCGAAGCTTCGCTGGTCGCGCACCCGAACCTGAAGGTGATCATCTGCGTGCCGCGTCTGAGCGACTTCGCTGCGAATTGGAAAGGCTGGTCTCGCCAGCACTATAAGGCAAGAAATGAAGCTGTGGGTGTCGTACGGTCGGCTGCTCCGGACCGGGTGGCCGTCTTCCATCCTGTCGGATTCCCGGGACGCACAGGCTTCATCCGAACTACATCCGTGATCGTCGATGATGTGTGGTCTCTGGTAGGAACTGCCCATTTCCGGCGTCGCGGGATGACCTTCGACGGCAGCGTGTCAGTAGCTTCGTTTGACCGCGCGCTGGAATCTGGGTATTCGAAGAAAGTGCGGGATTATCGCCGTGCGCTGATGGCTCAGAAAATGCGGGTATCGGCCCCAGCTTTGGGACAGCCCCCACCCGGAGACTGGGTACGGCTCGCGCGTCCCGAGTCCGCCTTTGCAATGGTGCAGGATCTCCTCGCACAGGGCGGACTAGGTCGCATCCAGTCTTTATGGACCGGGCCTTCTGACAACTCGGTACTGGCAGCCCAGGACAGCGTAGCCGATCCCGATGGCTCGACCAGCGATCAGTTTATGACCACGTTCGCTGGCTCTTTGAACGAGCTCGGCGACTGATCTCAGCGTGGTCGAGTGAGGGTTAAGTTAACGACGTTAGAGGTGAGCGTCGAGCATTTTCTGCAGTTCTGCTTTCGGGGCAGCGCCGACCTTTTGTTCGACCACGCGGCCGCCTTTGAACAACAGAAGAGTCGGGATTCCGCGAATGTTATACCGGGCTGCCGTTCCGCTGTTATGGTCGACGTTCAGCTTGCCGATCTTCGCTTTCCCTGCATAGTCCACTGCCAACCCGTCAATCGTTGGCGTCATCTGGCGACACGGCCCGCACCACTCAGCCCAAAAGTCCACCAGAACGGGGACCTCCGAGTTCAGCACGTCCGTGTCAAAACCAGCATCATTGAATTCGAGAGTGTTTACACCAGCCATAATGTCTCCCCTGTATGGATGTTTAGAGTTGGAAAAGGATTCACTCGGCGGCCATGCGACGGTAAAGACTGCTATATTGGGCTGCCGCGGCTCCCCACGAATGATCCCTCTTCATTCCTGTCTTCATGATTGCTTCCCAGCCTGTGCGGTCGCGGAAACCTTCCAGCGCAAGCGTTATGGCGTTCATGAGAGCCGGTCCTGAGTACCCGTCAAATTTGAACCCGGTGCTCTCATCGATCGTATCATCGAGGCCTCCCGTCGCGCGGACGACCGGAACGGTGCCGTAACGCAGGCTGTAAATCTGATTGAGTCCGCATGGCTCGTAGCGGCTCGGCATCAGGAATATGTCGGCGCCTGCTTCCACCTTATGAGCGATCTCGTTGTCATACGCGACTATTACCGATGCTTTGTCCGGATAGCGATCCGCCAGGCTCCGCATGGAGGCTTCGTATTGCGGCTCGCCCGAACCGATGGCAACCAGCATAATGTCCTGCGACATCAGCCAGTCACTGATCTCTTCAATCAGGTCGAATCCTTTCTGAGACACGAAGCGCGATACGATTCCGATTAACGGACGGCTGAGGTCGTCATCCGCAAGGCCGAATGTCCGCAGCACATCCTGCTTACAAATTTGCTTTCCGGAAAGGTCCGCCTCGCTGTATGGCGCCGCAGTAAACCGATCTGTTTCAGGATTCCAGTCGTCGTAATCGACTCCGTTCAGAATGCCCTTTATAACGCCCGCTTTCGTCCGCAGCAGCCCATCGAGACCGAAGCCGTACTCAGGGGTCTGTATCTCGCGGGCATAGCCCTCGCTGACGGTACTGACGGCATCCGCGAAAACGACGCCAGCTTTCAGGAAATTAGCCCTTCCCCAAAACTCCATTCGCGCCGGTTGGTACATCTCGCGCCCGAAACCGATTTCGTCGACCACCTCGCGGCCGAAAACGCCCTGATAGCCGAGGTTATGAATTGTCATCAGGTTGGGAATTCCGGTGAACGTGGGATCGGCACGAAATTCGTGGCGCATGTAGGGAGCCACCAAAGCGGATTGCCAGTCGTGGCAATGGATTATGTCCGGGCGGAAAAGGGAACGCACGACACCCAGCACCGCACGGCAGAAAACGGCGAAACGGATGTGGTTGTCAGGATAATCGGCGCCGCCTTCCTCGTAAAGCTGAGGACGGTCGAACAGCTCGGGGTTATCGATGAAAAAAAATTGCACGCCGCGATCCGTGACGCG
>JACMLA010000510.1 GCA_014379815.1 Bryobacteraceae bacterium
ACCATCGGTGGCGGCGAAGTCGTCGATCCGTTCCCTCCCCAAAAGCTCCGAATGGCAGATTCCCTGCAACGGGTGCGCGCTTTGTCGGGTGCGCCCCTGCCTGCCCGAATCAATTTCCTGGTAGGGGAAAACAGAGATGGTTTGAGCCTTGCAGAACTGGCAATTCGCACGGGCGAATCGGAGCGTAATTTGCTAGCCGCAATGCCCCCCGGCGTCTCATCCGTACCGGGCCCGCAAACATGGATCGTGAGTAATACCCGGGCGGCAGAGACAGTTTCTGCCTGGCGGGAGCGGCTTACCCAGTTTCATCTGGACCATCCGCTAGTGCCTGGAATCCCCCGCGAGGACTTTCGCAGCCGGTACTTCCCGGATGCGCCTGTCTTTGTTTTCGATTACCTGCTAACACTGGAGCCGGCAGTCCGGAGCACCGCTGAGTTCCTCCACCTTGCGACTCACCGGCTCGCCCTGAAAGAGGACGAGGAACGGGCTCTGGCCAGTATCGAAGCGGCTTTCGGAGAAGCTGGCTTAAGCGTTCCGGGCGTGGAGGCGGTGCTGGCTTCCAGTGGAGTGGACCGCACACGCGCCCGCAATCTGCTGCAGGTGCTGCTCCGTCAGAAGCGTCTGCTACGGGTCAGTGACGATCTGGTGTTCCATCCCACCGCGCTCCAGAGCCTTCGCCAGTTGCTGCAGGCGAAAACCGGAGTGCGATTCGCGGTCGGTGATTTTAAGGACTGGACTGGAGTTTCGCGCAAGTACGCGATCCCTCTGCTGGAGTATTTCGATCGCGAAAGAGTAACTCGCCGAGAGGGGGAATCGAGGGTGGTTCTGCTACACAGCAAGTAAGCCAGGGTGTGCTAAGTTAGAAGTTCCCTAAGGGTTTGCCTGCAGCTTTTTATACAGGATCATTACTATTCATGGCATACGTAATTGCAGAACCTTGCGTCGGTACTAAGGACATGGCTTGTGTTGACGCCTGTCCGGTTGATTGCATTCACCCGAAAAAAGACAGCCCGAAATTCGAAGGCGAAGACATGATCTACATCGATCCGGTTGAGTGCATCGATTGTGGAGCCTGTGTTCCGGTATGCCCCGTATCGGCCATATTTGCTCTGGACGACCTCCCGGATAAGTGGTCGCACTTCGCCCAAAAGAACGCAACCTATTTCGGACGGTAATCGATCGCAACGCTCGGGGGTGCTATAGCAGTGCCCCCCAGTGACTGGGGTTGGCTAATTACGCCAGCCGAGCTGGAAAGCTGGATCCTCTCTCAGAACGACGACTTCCTCGTAATCAACAAACCTCCACACACTGTCTGTCATCCTTCGCGCCACGGGCCGTGGTCCAGCCTGATTGGGGCCTGCCGGGAGTACCTCGGGCTCGGGACGCTGCATATGCCATTTCGCCTCGATCGCGAGACTTCTGGCGTTCTGGTATTCGCTTTACACCGCGAGGCAGGGACCCGGCTGCAGCATGCGGTTCAGGCACAAAAGGTACGCAAAGAGTACCTGGCGATTGCGGAAGGTCACTTGCCTGGACCCGTTACTGTGGATGCGCCGATCGGCCGCGATGAAGCTGCTGCGTTCTTCAGCCGGCAGTGTGTACGGCCAGACGGACAGAGTGCGGTGACGTCATTCGAACCCATAAGCCATAGCGCAAGTCACACGCTGGTCAAAGCTCGCCCCCAAACCGGACGGCGTCATCAGATACGCGTGCACTTGTCCCACCTTGGCCATCCCATCGTGGGAGACAAGTTATATGGTCCGGACCCTCTTCTCATGATGGAATTCATGGAGCATGGCTTCACAGAGCACCTTGCTTCCCGTTTGCCCATGAAGCGTTGCGCTCTGCACTGCGAAGAAGTGGAGTTTCAGACCGAAAGGGGTAGCGAACTCTTTAGCGCTCCCGTGGCGGAGGACATGCGAAAGTTCTGGCTCCGTCACTCCTGACGGAGCGTGGTTGCGGGGTCTACCCTCGAAGCGCGTAGTGCAGGCAAAGCCGCGGAGCACAAACCCAGAACCAGTAGGGCGAGTGCCGCGAAGGTCCAGGTAAGTCCGTCCGTCGGTTCCAGGCCGAACAGCATCGTCTTCAGCAAGCTGGAGGCAAAGAAGGACAGAGCGGCGCCAGCAAGCAAGCCAGCAATAGTCAACGTACCGGCCCAGCGCAAAACAAGCCAGACAATCTCGCCAGTGGACGCGCCAATGGCCATTCGCAATCCAAACTCCGGAACACGCCGCGCAACCTGCCACGACAGCAGACTGTAGACCCCTGTAATGGACAGCAGAAGAGCGATGGCTGCAAATGCCCCTAGCAGGATGGTCCGCAACCTCGGTGTCGCCAGAGTTGCCGAGTGCATGTCGGAAAGCGTCGTAGTTTTTAGAGCGACTTCCGGGATCAGCGAGCGAACCCTTCGCTCCACGGTGTCGGCGAAACCGGCTGGGCTGCCTGCGGTACGCACTACCAGTTGCAGCTCGTTGGCGTACCACGGATGCTGGCGATAAGGCATGTACAACTCGGGGCCGGGTGCTGTTGCGGGCGACTTTGTTCTCGCATCGCCGACAACACCGACTACGGTCATCCATTTATTAGGCGAGTCCAGACCGCACTGGATCCGTTTGCCAATCGGATCTGTATCCCCGAAGCTGCGCCGAACCAGGGACTCGCTGACGATAGCTACAAACGGAGAGTCATAGGTATCGCGAGGATTGAAGTCACGCCCGCGAACCAGCGGGATTCCAAGAGTCGCAAAGTAATCCTCACCTGTCAGGCTGAAGCCTGCGGAAGGCGCAAGGCGTGGGTCGGCCCCTTGCCCCTCGATGAAGTACAAACCATTTGAGCCATACCGTCCCGCAGGCACTCCCATCGCCGCGGATGCCGACACCACTCCTGGCAAAACGCGAAGTGCGGAAACAGCATCGTCGAACGATCGGATTGCTCTCTGCAATTTGGGCATTGTGTTCGCCGGAACATGGGCGTAGGTCACCAGGATTCTCTCGGTTTCGAATCCCAGTGACACGCTGTTCAATTCGACAAAGCTGCGGAAGAGTAAGCCCGCGCCAATCGCGAGTGCGAACGAGATGGCTACCTCACCAACCACGATCAGGTTCCGCAGTCCCCAGGATCCAGGCCCGAGGTGGGGCGGGCGTCCACGCCTGCGGTGGGTCTCCAGACCCACAACGACGCTGCGGTCAGCACGTGCATTTTGCAAGGCCGGTGCAAGAGCGAACAACACCGTGCACATCAGCGAAACCGCAACGGAAGCCGCGAGCACCACCCCATCGACCCGTACTTCCGAAAGCCTCGGCAAATCTGGTGGATTCAGCCAGATAAGGCCGCGCACCAGAGCGAACGCCAGCAGGATTCCAAGCGCTCCGGCAGAGATGCCAAGTGTCAGCCCGTTGCGCAAAGCCTCCCCGAATAGCCGGCTCGCACTGGCACCCAGCGCCGAGCGAATCCCGAACTCGCGTGCCTGCTCGACGGCACGGGCCAGCAGAAGGTGGGCGACGTTCGCACAGGCGATCAGCAGCAGCAGGCCGGTCGCAGCGAAAAGCAACAGGATCGTACCGCGCGCATTCCCAGCGATCTGCTCGGTAAGGGGAACCAGACGAAAAGTCTTGTTCTTGTTCGTGACGCTCTCGGACTGTTCCAGTCCACCCGCCAGCGCTGTGATTCGGGCTTGTGCTGATTCCAGACTGACTCCGATGCGAAGCTTTGCCACAGCGCGGTAGTTGTAGGCCGAGCGACTGTGATTCTCGGGCTTCTCTGGCTGCACCCACCAGATATCCGCGCGGTCAGGATAGCGAAAGCTGGCAGGCATAACACCGACTACCTGAAGGATGCTGGTGTCAATGGTGAGCGTCTTGCTGAGGGCCTGATCGACTGAGCCGAAAATTCGCTCCGCAAAGGGCGCGCTCACAAGCACTGCACGAAGAGCATCGGCCTCGGCAGGCTTGCGTCCCCGGATGGGACTGGCGTCGAAAACCTGGAAGAATCCCGGAGAGACCAGATAGACGCCAGCAAAGTCAGATCCGCCGGGCCACTGGATCCCAATCTCTCCACCGTGGTAGCGCGCGGTAGATTCGAAGGCGTCTGCGAGCTCCGAGACATCGCTCCAGTCCGGTCCGGATACCCGGGGCGTGATGCGGCCTGTGTTGGTCCACACCGTATTCAACGCCACCACTCGCTGACCATCTGAGTGTGGAATCGGCGCCAGCAGAACCGCACGGACCACGCTGAAGATCGCGGTGCTGGCGCCGATACCTAGCGCGAGCGTTGCTACCGCGATGACATTAAGGACAACATCCCTGTTCCGGGCCATGGACAGACAGTCTACGGCCTGTAAACAGCAATGCTCGTGTCAGTTTCCCAGACCTTTACCTGGGAGATCCTCGAGGGTGGGTCGGCACGGGTCAGGTCCAGTTGGCCCGCCACGTGATCGTGCAGATATCTGGCGATGTTCTCGGCCGACGGGTTCAGGGTCGTGAACGGCTCAAGGTCGTTGATGAACTGATGATCCAGGCGCTCGCAGACAGCTCGTACGGTGCGCTTCAGGTCGACAAAATCCACCAGCAGGCCGATCCGATTGAGTTCGGTGCCTTCCACCGTAACCTGTACGCGGTAGTTGTGCCCATGGACGTTCTCGCATTTGCCCTTGTACTCGCGGAGGGCGTGCCCGGCGGAAAAGGTGTGTTCTACAGTAACTTCAAACATTAGAAACTTTAAGCATTAGATATATCGAAAAACCGCGCCACATCGGCGATCTCGGTTGTGAAGGCGTAATCCGGCAGGCTGTCGAAAAACACCTGCCCATACCGCTGCCTTGTGATCCTATTATCCAGGATGGAAAGCACGCCTCTATCGGTTCGGCTTCGAATGAGTCGTCCAAACCCCTGTTTCAGTGCAAGTGCCGCCTGGGGAATCTGGTAGTCGTAGAACGCGTTTCCACCGGCTTCCTTCACCGCGGTCACGCGGGCATCGACTACAGGATCGCTGGGAACTGCGAAGGGCAGCTTGTCGATAATTACGCAGCTAAGCTGCTCGCCTTGCACGTCCACACCTTGCCAGAAGGAAGACGTTGCGAACAGAACGCAATTCGGTGTGCTGCGAAATTCATCCAATAAAGCGGAGCGTGGACCTGTTCCCTGCAGCAGGGTAGGAAATTCCACAGCCAGCGAGACCCGGTCATACACCTGTCGCATCTGCACGTAGCTGGTGAATAACACAAAGGCCCGACCCCGACTGAGTTCCAGCAATCTGACGATCTCGGCACTAGCCGCTACCGTGAAGCCGCCTTCTCTTGGGTCTGGCAAGTGCTGCGGAACGTAAAGCAGAGCTTGGTGAGGATAATCGAACGGGCTCTCTACGATCAACGTCCGGGATGCCTGGATTCCCAGCCGCCGCTCGAAGAAGTCAAACGTGCCGGCGACAGCGAGAGTGGCCGAGGTCATAACGACGGTGCGGACGCGCTCCCACAGACTGGTCTCCAGGATAGGGGAAACGTCGATCGGAGTCGCCTGCAAAAAAATTCCCCGGCCGCGGCGCTCGACGTAGTACACGAAAGCAGGGCCCGGTGTTTCCATCCAGAAGCGGAGCCGTTGCAGAAAATCCTGGGCGCGCCGGTGCAAGGGGATAACTTCCTCAGGAGCACTCGGGATCAGGTTCAGCTGGACGGTAATTAGCTGAACGGCGCTGCGGAAATCGAGGTACTCGTCCTGATGGCTCTCCAGAAACGCGGCGTGTTCCCGAAAGGGGGTACGGCCCTCAGAGCCATTCCCGAAAAAGCGGAAGAATCGCTCTGACGCCTCCCACGCCATTCCGAGAACGCGGTCGAGATCACTCGACCCGAAGTCACCCGCACGTGCCGCGAACAGAATGTCTCTTCGCAGGTCGTCGATCTGGAGATTGCTGACGGTCACTCCGAAGTACTGGCCAGCAACGTCTTCGATCTCGTGGGCTTCGTCGAAGATCACCCCATCGTAGTCCGGAATAATCTGCCCAAAGCCTTCATCCCGTAAAGCAAGGTCTGCGAAAAACAAGTGATGATTGACGATGATGAGGTCGCTCTCGGCAGCCCTCTGATACATCTGGGTGATGAAGCAGCGTTCAAACTGTTCACACTTGGTTCCGGTGCAGGTCTCTCTGCGGGCATCGATCTTTGCCCAGGCCGTACTTCCCTCCGGCAGGGTGCGGATCTCGGACCGGTCTCCAGTCACCGTGGACGTTTCCCAGTCGCGGATGATCTGGAAATCAGCCACTTCCTCCATACCGGTGAGGAATGCGTTGCGCTCGGCATCGTAGATCTTCTTGCGGCACGCATAGTTGTTGCGGCCCTTCATGTAGCAGACTGCGAGAGGAGTTTCGAAGTGCTCCTGCAGAAACGGTATGTCCTTGTAGAACAATTGCTCCTGCAAGTTTTTGGTACCCGTAGAAATCACGATGCGTTTCCCGGAAAGGATTGCCGGGACCAGATAAGCCAGAGTCTTGCCGGTACCCGTGCCCGCTTCCACAATAAGGTGACGGCGGTCGGCAAGGGCAGACTCCACAGCTTCGGCCATCTCCAGCTGCCCTTCCCGGAACTCATACCGGGTATGCCAGCGCGACAGCATTCCCTTGCGGCTGAAGAATGCGCGGGCTGTCAGGGTATGGGCTGGAGCAGACATCAGGAGCTTACAACTATGGGCCGTGTGATACCAGCTTATCGGAGACCGGATGTATCCGTTTCCCGTTGTCTCCCGACCGTGCGATTGTAGTCCCATGCCGAAATCTGTGGGAGTGGTTTTACTCGCCTTCTTGGGAGTGTGTTTTGCAGCGGAGTCAACGCAGTATCCGGCGGCCCGCTTCACAGATCCCGAAAGGAAAGCAAAACTGATGGCCACGATGCCGGAGGTGGATGGCATCTTCCAGAAGTATGCGCAGGAACGACATATCCCTGGCATGGTCTGGGGTGTGGTCATCGATGGAGAGCTGGTCCATACAAACGTAGTCGGCATCCGCAATCGCGTGACCAATGTGCCCGTCACGCGCGACACGGTCTTTCGGATTGCCTCGATGACGAAGAGCTTTACAGCGCTTGCGATTCTCAAATTGCGCGACGCCGGGAAGCTCTCGCTGGAAGACCCCGTTTCGCGCTGGCTTCCTGAGTTCGCACGTATGGAGCTACCGACGTCCGACTCGGGGCCGGTTCGGGTTAAGCATCTGATGACACACGGCGCGGGCTTCCCCGAAGACAACCCCTGGGGCGATCAGCAGCTCGGCGCCAGCGATGCGGAACTGACCGAGTGGTTGCAAAAAGGCATACCGTTTTCTTCCGCGCCCGGAACGCAGTATGAATATTCGAATTACGGTTTCGGACTGCTCGGCCGTATTGTCACGAAGGCGTCGGGTATGCCGTACCGGACCTATCTGGAAAGCGAGATCTTGAAGCCCCTTGGGATGAAGTCGTCCACTCTGGAAAGCTCCGCCGTACCGTCTGAAAAGCTGGCAGTCGGTTACCGCCGATTGAAGGACGGCACGTATCAGGAAGAGAAAGCACTGGGCCATGGTGCCTTCGGCGCAATGGGAGGTCTTCTGACAACGGCAGAGGATCTGGGCAGGTACGTCGCTTTTCAGCTTTCGGCGTGGCCGCCCCGTGATGGTAAGGACACCGGGCCTGTAGCACGCGCATCGGTTCGCGAGATGAACCAGCTCGCGCGCCCGTCAACTTTATCGGGGAACAAGGGGCAAGCCCGTGTTTCCGGCTACGGCTACGGCCTTGGCGTCAGCATGGATTGCCGGTTCTCACACATCGTTACCCATGGGGGCGGACTTCCGGGTTATGGCTCGCATATGGCATGGTTGCCTGAATACGGAGTGGGAATCTTTGCCATGACCAATCTGACGTACCAGGGTCCGGGTGCTTCCGTTAGCCAGTCCTGGGATGTTTTGCGGAAAAGCGGCGCTTTGCAAACCCGCCAGCTGCCGGTCGCGCCGGCCCTAAGCGGAATGCGCAATTCCATCGTCGCGATCTGGCGTGACAACGATATGCCCGGCCTGCGGCGCAGCGCTGCCATGAACCTTTTCCTGGACGTTCCTGAACCAGAGCGCAAAGCCCAAATTGCGGCGCTGCAGAACGAGACCGGAGCCTGCCGGGAAGCTAGGGAACTGCATCCGGAAAACTGGCTGCGCGGAGTGTTCGATATGAAGTGCGAGCGAGGCACGGTGAGGGTCAAATTCACTCTTGCGCCTACGCAACCGCCTCTGTTGCAGTATCTGAACTTCACCAGGCTTCCAGAGAACGCTCCGGCGTTTTCTCCTGCGCCTGCCTGCACGGAGTAGTGCCGATTAGTTCTGCAGCCGGTGTGCGATCAGCATTGCGATCTCGAGAGCCTGTTCATAGTTCAACCTAGGGTCTACTTCTGACTTGTAGGCCCGTCCAAGGTCGGCCTCCTGAATGCCCGAGGATCCGCCAATGCACTCCGTCACGTTCTCACCGGACATCTCGAAATGCACGCCTCCGAGGCGAGTTCCGAGGCGATCGTGAATCTCAAACGCCTGCTCCAGCTCGGACAAGATGTCGGTGAAGAATCTCGTCTTGACACCACTGGTGGTCGTCCGTGTATTGCCGTGCATAGGATCGCAACACCAGAGAACCACTCGGCCTTCGCCTCGGACAGCCTGAACGATGTCCGGAAGCCGCGTCGCGATTAGCTCTCGCCCAAAACGGTGGATCAGCGTAATTCGCCCGGGCTCACGATGCGGATCCAGAGTATCCAGAAGCTGGAGCAACGTGTCGGGCTGCAGAGTCGCACTGACTTTGATGCCGATTGGGTTGGAGATTCCCCGGAAGTACTCCACGTGGGCTCCCCCGGGCTGAAGGGTTCGCGCACCGATCCAGGGCAGATGCGTCGAGAGGTTATACCAGCGCCCATCTTGCTCCCGGGTCTGCGCCTGCTCATACGGCAGCAGCAAACCTTCGTGGCTGGTGAAGAATTCTACTGACTGCATGGCGTCCGCATGCACGTGCAGTACGTTCTCGAGGAAACGCAAAGACCGCGAAACGTTACGCAGGATCTGGCTGTAATCCTGCGAGAGTTCTGAGCCTTGCAAAAATCCGCTCTCCCAGTTTTCCGGATGATGCAGATCGGCAAACGTTCCGCGCGCCAGCGCTCTTACATAGTTCAAAGTGAGTGCCGCTTTCTCATAGCCCCGAAGCATTCGCTGCGGATCTGGGATCCGGGACTCCCTGTGGAATGCCGAGCCATTGATGATGTCCCCGCGATAGGTGGGCAGCGTGACGCCTTCCCGGGTTTCGACGCCTTCAGACCGAGGTTTGGCGTATTGCCCGGCCATTCTGCCCACACGGATCACCGGTTTCTCGATTCCGTGCACCAGCACCAGGCTCATCTGCAGCAGGATCTTGATTTTGCTGACAATCGGCTCACCGGCACACTCGGCGAAACTCTCGGCGCAGTCGCCACCCTGGAGCAGAAAGCGGCTTCCCATCGATGCGTCTGCCAGCTGACGTTTGAGAGCTTCCACTTCCCACGGTGTCACCAGCGGCGGATACTGTGACAGTTCCCGGACCACGGTGTCAACTGCGGAGGCGGAAGCGTATTCCGGCTGCTGTTCCGCAGGGTACGAGCGCCATGAATCAGGTGTCCACGCCAGAGTCCTTTGCCCGGTAAGTTCAGTTGTCAGCACGTGTTCTCTAGTTTCCCCTGGATCTGGCAACAGCCCAACCAGTACGACTACTTACACTTTCAGCAGAGCTCAGGGGTGGTACAAGACCCTATTGACTCTGCTGGCAGGTCGGCTAAAATTGGGTGGCACCTATCCCCCGAGAACGGAAATTGCCGGCAATGTTCAAAACAAAAAAGACCCGTCCTGAATCTCAGACCTCTGAGCAATCGTTCACCAGCAGCGATGTTGCACGGATCGCTCAGGTAAGTCTCCGGCAATTGCAGTGGTGGGATGAGCGAAAAGTTGTTTCGCCCCGGCATGAAGGTCACAAACGCGTTTACAATCCGGAAGAAGTGGTCGAAGTCACTGTAATTGCGGAACTAAGGCGGAAAGGCTTCTCACTCCAGAAGATACGGAGAGTACTGCGTTTTCTGCAAAAGGAAATGGGAAAGCATTTGCACGATGTTCTCGCGGCTGAGAACGACATGCATCTGCTCACGGACGGAAAGTCGGTGTACCTGGAAGACAGTTCCGATCGGATACTGGACATCCTGAAAAACGCCAAGCAGCCGATGTTCCTGGTCTGCGTCAGCGATCAGGTTCGCCGTCTGGGCGGAGTCACACCACCGGGCACGGCAGTTCGGAAGCCTGCCCGGGCCGAAACCGGAGTACCTGCAAGGAAAGTGCGAGCGGTATAGAGCAGTGTCGACAGGCGCTGCAATCCCCGATCAAGCCGTACCGCATGCTCTAGAGCCGGCATTTCAGCACGCCCTGGCCACGTATGCCAGCGAGACCTCGAAGCTTGTGTCGGTGTGGGGTCGCTTTACCGATGCCGATCTGGAATGGCGTCCCGACGCAAAGTCATTTTCGGTGAAAGATGTCCTCGAGCATCAGTTACTTAGCGAGCGGCGATTCTTTGGAGGCTTCCTGGGAAGCCCGGAACCAGCGCCAGCGGCTGTCCTGCCTGAGCAGCTAACAGTAGGGTCCTGTCAGGCCAGGGCTGTCGAACTGGCTCGCAAGCGACTCGACTACCTCGCATTACAACCACTGCAGTGGTGGCTGGAGACCGTTCCTTTCTTCGACGTGCACCGCCAGCGAGTCTGGATTTTCTGGCGCAGGGTGCTCCACACAGCACATCACCGGACGCAGTTGACCATGTATCTTAGGCGGATGGGCCGTCCAGTACCGTCCACTTATGGCCCTACAGCGGACGAGACCTGGGAGGGTGCGGACCCTACAACCACAGTCGAGGCAGCCGGACGAGGCTAGTTGTTGGCGAGCGAACCTTTTCGGTTCCGTGAAACGTCACTAACAGCAGGGCGGGGATAGCATCTCCTCCGTTAGCCTATACTCGAAGCTTGGGAGGAAGTACCCGTTGGCTGGAAAACGCCGTTCTCTCTGGATTGCCCCTGTAATCATTTTTGGCTGCGCCGTAGCTGGTGGCTTATTCGGCCCCAGCATCACGGGAGCGTCGGCAGCGAGCGCCTCGTCGGATGACGATATCCGTCAGAGTCTGCGCTCCTTTACTAAGGTCCTGACTGTCGTTGAAGAAAACTTCGCGGACAAAGTCACGGCGGACAAGACCATCTATAAGGGTGCGATTCCCGGGATGGCGCGGACTTTGGATCCACATACCAGCTTTTTCGATCCCAAGGAATTTCAGGCGCTGCGTGACGACCAGAGAGGCCACTACTACGGTGTGGGGATGAGCGTTGCGCCGCGAAATGGGAAAACGATTGTCATCGTGCCGTTCCCAGGATCGCCTGCCTACAAGGCGGGCATCCGTCCAGGCGACATGATTATGGAGGTCAACGACAAGCGGACAGACAACTTGTCGACCACCGAAGTTGCCGACCTCCTGAAGGGCCCCCGCGGAACCAGCGTGCAAATTCAGATCATGCGCGAGGGTGCGGAGAAACCGATTGTCTACAACATCGTACGCGATGAGATCCCACGCAAGA
>JACMLA010000511.1 GCA_014379815.1 Bryobacteraceae bacterium
CGGAAGAACGCAGGAAGGTCCTCCGGAAGCTGCTTCATCGTTGCGCGGAGTTGCATCTCGTGACCTTTTACTCCCCATGCTCCTACTGAATTGGCGCAGAGCAGAATGAGGAGAAGCGTTTGAAGTTGTTTGAACCTAAAAACGGCAGTTGAAAAAAGAACATAGCGACCGAACTCTTTGTTAAAAAGGGACATGTCGTTCGACAAGGCGGTGAAAAGGACTCACCCAGAAGGTGAGGTTAAGAACGGTGAGGCAGCAGCGGAATCGGAGCACTGCACGGTGGAAACCTACGCCGGTAAGTTGCGGATCCGCTGGGACGAGTCGGCGGCGGTGACGGCGATGGGTCAGATGCCGGTCTTCATCGACTTTCTAAAGACCTCCGGCCTCTGGGATGGCTTTGTGGCGGATTGTCCGTTGCGCTATACCAGCCCGAACGCACCGAGCCAGGTGGACGTTCTGGGCACGTTGTTGATGAGTGTACTGGCGGGGCAGTCGCGTTACGCGCACATCACCGGCCTGCGCGGGGACGGAGTCAATCCGGAGTTACTGGGAATGCGGAAAGTGATGAGCGAAGACTCGGCCCGGCGGGCGTTCAAGCAGGCTTCGCCGCAGGAGACGCTGCAATGGCTGAGGCGGCATCTGCGCCAGACCTACGAACCTTTACTGGAGCATGCCTGGGTGATGGATCTGGACAGCACGGTGAAGCCGTTATATGGCAAGCAAGAGAAGGCGGTCAAAGGCTACAACCCAACAAAGCCGGGACGGCCCTCGCATGTGGTGCACACCTATCTGATCGCGCAGTTGCGTTTGGTCTTGGGCGCGGAAGTACAAGCGGGCAATGAAGCGGCGTCGAGCCACGCGCAGCCGGGCTTCTGGGAATATTTCGATACGTTGCCGCGTGCCTCGCGGCCGGTCTTTCTGCGAGGCGATATAGGTTGGGGCAGCGAACGGATGATGGAGGAAGCGGAACAGCGCGACCAGCCCTATTTGTTTAAGATTCGCCAAAGCGCAAAGATCAAGGAACTGCTGGCGGGCAGCTTCGCCCTGGACCAATGGGAGTCTGCGGGCCAAGGCTGGGGGTGATACATGGTTCGAAGATGGTCCCTGAAAAGGATGTTTCACCAAGGAACTTGGAGTGAAGTGCGCTTGGCCGGTTGGACCAACAAGCGGCGGATCGTCATCTTGCGGCGACCCTTGCGGGAAGACCTGGTGGTGGCCAAGCGCAAAGGCAAGGGCCGCCGTAAGGCACAGCTGGAACTGGACATGGGTTGGGTGCGAGAGGGCACAGTGCTCTATGAAAACGCCGTACTGGTAACGAGCCTGGAAGACGACATCTTCACCCTGGCCCAACACTACCGCGACCGGGGCGACGCGGAGAACAACTTCGACGAATTGAAAAATCAATGGGGCTGGCTGGGCTTTACCACGCACGATCATGCGCGCAGCCAGATGATGACCCTGTTCGTGGCCTTGGTCTACAACTGGTGGAGCTTGTTCACGCGCCTGTCGACTCCCACCAAACGTGCCGAAGCAATTACCTCCCGGCCGCTATTGCTGCACGCCATTGGGCGCAAAACCAGCCACAGCAATCAATCCACGTTGACGCTGACCAGCTTGCACGCCGCGGCCGACAAGATCCAGACCGCGATGAAAGCCGTGGCCGGGTTCCTGAGTCACATAAGATTAATCGCGGAGCACTTGAAACCCAAGGAGCGATGGCGCCTCATCTTGCTCGCCGTCGTACGCGCTTTCCCTCTCGTCCGAGCGGTGGAAACGTCCCCCAGCGGGTTCAAGATGGCATGAGTGAGGGCGATCAACTGCTTTTTTTAGGGTGAAAGGATACTGCCGGGGACGGCATATCCAATCATGATCGAACGCATCCTACTACTCAGTCTGGCCGGGCTCACATTGAGCGCTCAGAATACCCCCGGACCGGCCGACCTCGCCTCAATCAAGGCTCTACTCGCGACTCTCAACGAAGCCTACAAGAAGTCGGACACGCAGGCAATCGCCAATTCCTTCGCAACGGACGGAGAGCTCCGGCACGGGAGCCGTACTCTCGGAGTCGGTCCCACACAGATCGCCGGCTCGCTCAAACCCGCCCAGCCATGGAGCGAGACCACGC
>JACMLA010000512.1 GCA_014379815.1 Bryobacteraceae bacterium
CCGGTAACCCGGTATAGCAACCGCGCCAGTTTTCTGTAGTAAGCGTTGAAGAGCGAATCGAAGTCGCGTAATGCTTCCTCCGGTACGCTCATTGGCAAGGGACCGACATAGCTGCGTTCCACACCGGCCTAACGACGCTCGCCGTCGAAATGTGACAGTGGGTTTTGATGGTGTAGAAGAATTGCAGGCGTACGAGGGGGAAGCAGCCGGGTTTAGCCCTGTGCCGGAGCTTTGCGGCGGTGTTAATGGAATAGCCATCCTGTCAGCGGAGCTAAGGTCAGCGTCAGCAATCCTGCCATAAAGCAAACCGTGGCGCCAATCCTGCACACCATGGAACTGAGCGAGCGACCGACCAGTGCGTCCTTCCATGCTCCGGGGTAGGTCTGAACCAGGAGCTTCGGATTGGTCGCGGTGAGATCGCCACCATCTCGGCCAATAGCCAGGATAACCGAGTAGTGCTGGCCCGCCTGGGCCGAAAAATGACCGATATCCCGCGCCACAGTGTCGCTGTAGAACCCGCCCCGCGAACTCCGTGATGATCCGGTCGCCACCACTTCTTCGGCGCGGAGCACTTTCCAGTCGATATCGATTGCCCCGGACGCATTCGCGCAGATGTTGTTCGGTCTCGGTTTGACCATGCCAAGCAAGCATTCAAGCCGATCTGACTCGATCTGGCGCTCGCTCTCAATGAACAGGCGATACTCTGTTTCAAACCCAGCTGTGAACTCGGAGTCCGTACGGTACCCAATCTACGCTGGACAGGAGTGTGGAAAGGCTGCCATCGCTGGCTGTCGAACGGGGCTGGCCGGGATAGGTAAGGAATGCCTGCAAGTGCAAAGAGCGCGAGAGCAGCATACTGGTGCGGCTTCGGTCTGAATCCCATTCATGCAACTACCTACGCCATCCCGATCGAGATGTTCTGGCCCGGAATGAACTTGAGGATCAATCTGTGCGTATGCTCTAGGCTGGCGATTTTATCGTGAAAACAAATACGGTGGGCCTGGTCACCCTGAGCTTCCTTAGTGCGATTCTATGCTGGCTGCCATCGGGAATGTCGCCGTCCCTCGATCTTCCGTGGTGGCTGTCGCCTTGCTGCATTGGTCTTTCTGCGGCTATATCCAGCTCCTTGAACCGTCAGCGGTGGCCAGCCTTTTTGCTTAGCTCTGCAGTTGGCACACTCGTCGGCCTTTGCATCAGCTCTGCAATATGGTGGCCGCGAGATCCGATCGCCGGAAGTTATGTTCCGATTGTCGTGCCCGTACTAACGCTTATGGCAGCGGTAGTTGCGACGGTCAGTGCTTTGGTGGGCTCAAGATTGCCCGCGCAAGGTGAGAGACTTCGGACGGCCGCATGGTTTGTCCTTGTGGCAATCGCCGCTTTTGGCCCTGTCTGCCTGGCGTTGACTCCCCATCTTGTGGTGCGCAGAGTGGCGCGCAATGAACGGCTCGCTGAAGAAAGGTTCAAGTCGCTTCAGCGGGCGGTACAGAAGACCGTGGATGCCAATTCCGATCCCGCCCTGCTCTGCGCTGGCCCGATACTGGCGGGAAACTACTTTGGGCCGCCATTTAGTAACGTAGATTGGCAGCAGATCACTGGAAGTTACGTAAAGCAGGACGGGTATTTATTCATGATTTATTGTCGCGAAGGTACCGGCTATACAATCGACTCCATGCCCGACAGAGCTGGGGAGGACGGCAACCGCGCTTTTTGTGCCGAAGAGTCCGGTAAGTTTGGCTGCAGCATGGAGCGGAATCGTTCGCGCCACGCATGCGTGCCCTGCAGGAATTAAAAGCGTGCTACGCGAGATCTGACAGGCAGGATTACTCCGGGACCGTCCCAAATACCTGCGCTAAAAAGGCACGTCGTCGTCGGTGATGGAGGGCTCGAAGTTTCTGCTGCCTGTTGCGGGTGCGGGCTGATCTTTTCTCGCGCTGCGGGGCATCGATACGGGTCCGCCAAATTCCTCGGCAGAGCCTGCCTCGCCTCCACGTCCGCCTCCGGGGCCGTCGCCGCCGAGCAGGATCACGTTGTCACCCACGACTTCGGTGATGTAGCGCTTCACTCCATCTTTGTCGTCGTAAGAGCGGGACGAGAGCCGGCCTTCCACGTAAATCTGCTTACCCTTCTGGAGGTAGTTCGCAATATTCTCTGACTTCCAGAGAACTACGTTGTGCCAGTCGGTTTCTTCCTTCCACTCGCCCGTTTGCCCGTCCTTAATGTTGCGGCTTGTAGCAAGGCTAAAGGTGGTTCTGGAGGAGCCTGAAGGGGTAAACTTCGTCTCGGCGTCCTTGCCCAAACGTCCCAGCAGGATTACTTTATTTACGCTTCGCGACGCCATCTTAATTTCGAACTGTATCACATGGCGGATATTTCGGTCGGAACTTCCATTTTTTGAAACAGGTTCAACCCGGCCACGATCTTAGACTTGCAGAACGGTAGTCCGCCTGGTACTTGCAGTTTCTTCCAAAAGACGCATAATCGAGATAAGCTTCTTTCGGCAGTTCGCGCTGATACCTGAGGTGTGGTCGTTGACAGAAGGAGCTGGATTCATAATCTAATGGGTAAGCAGATGGGCTCCCGTAAGCAGACACTTTATGTAGCCGCTTTGGCCGTTTGTTTTCCCGCGGCTGGTATCTGCCAGGTTCTGATGGGTGGATCGGGACAGCCGGGCACCTTCCGTATGTTTCCGTCCGATATGGCGATCCTGGAAGCGGGCGAGGTTCGCAAAGACCTTCCCTGCTCTGCCGTTAGCAGCAAACCGCTTCTTGGATTCGACCTTCGGTATCACGCCGGCTTTGAAGTAAGCATTCCCCTGCAGGAGCTGGCTGGTGGGGAGAATGTGCTGACCATTGTGTTCCGCGTAACTCCGCTGGAG
>JACMLA010000513.1 GCA_014379815.1 Bryobacteraceae bacterium
CAGCGAAGTGTTCGAAGCACACCTTCCGCTCTCCGCCGCGGTTGACGCGACGGAATACATCGGCAGCGTCGTTCTACTTACCGGTATTTGCACCGTGCACGGCGACTCCGACCACAATCCCGTCTCATTTAGCATTCTGCTCAGATCATCGAAAGATATTATTGTGGTGAAGCACGCCTCATGGTGGACGGCTTCTCATGCCGCGTGGGTTGTGGGGCTTCTCGTGATTATGGTTCTTGTGATGGCGGGTTGGCTGGCAGTAGTCCGTCGACAGGCCAGCTTGCGGTTGTTAACTGTGACCGATCCGCTTACCGGTCTTTATAACCGCCGCGGCTTCTTTCTGCTCGCCGAGCGCCAGTGGCAATTGGTTTTGCGTAAAAAAACTTCGATTTTGCTCTTTTATATCGACGTTGACCACTTCAAGGAAATCAACGATTTGCTGGGTCACAAAGAGGGAGATCGGGCACTCCGCACAGTTGCTTCTGCTTTGCGGGAATGTTTTCGCAAAACGGACATTGTCGCTCGGATGGGTGGTGATGAATTCGCCATAACTGCCATTGAAGATCCTGGTTCCTCCCGCGCGGTGATGGAGCAGCGTCTCGCCGACATAGTGCGGAAGAACAATGAGAAAGACGGGGCGTTCCAACTCTCCTTGAGCGTCGGCGTCCTCACCTGCGACCACTCGCTTGGGGCTCTATCCATCGAGGACCTTTTGGCTCAGGCCGACACTCTCATGTATGAGCAAAAGCGGGACCGCAGAAATCGGCCAAAAGAAGTGTTGGTTGGTGCCCTGGGCTGACAAGTAAGGGTGCAGTCGGGAACTGCACCCTCCTCCATCTCAGCGAACTTGCTTTGCTTCGCCTAAGCGCTTATCGGCTGGCCTGAGTTGTGGCTCAAACTCAACGACAATTTGCTTGTTCTGCGTGGACTGCAACTCCGCCTTGCCACCTGAAATCAGGGACTGCCAGGTTCCGGTCTGTTTCGGCTGCAGCGTTGTGGATCCGGCCGGCAACTCAGTCGACTGCTCCTGTTGTTTGCCTTCCAGCTCCGTTAGTTTATGAAGTCCGGACTGTTCTTGCATCTGACTTCCCGCACGTGTCAGCCGCGCCGTAACTCTGCCTGAGACCTGTGTTCCCGTCGTGAAGAGACCGAGATTGACGAAGTATTCGCCCGGCCGGGGATTCGGGATCTGGATCGTTTCATTACCGGTGTCACCGTTGGATGCATAGTCAGCAACAGGCCGGCCTTCCACGATTTCCGTCTCCTTTCCAAACCGGACAAACAGATCCATATCGTGAAGCGGATCCACCGATTGCAGTTGTATCTCCAGTGTGGAAGCACCTGCAGGAACCGAGACACGGAAGCCTGCTTCGCCGCTAAACAGAGTCGCCCCTCTAACCGCAGGCAAGGTAAACGGAGTCGGTGTGTTGAAGGTCAGCGTCTGTGCAGACGATAACGGCGGAACGATCGACTCCCGCTGTATTTCCGCTGTAATGGTCGCTGTGATAGGCGTTCCAGTCGTGTATGCGCCGAAGCCGATATAGTACGTTCCGGGTTGCAGCGGAGGAGTCGAGGAGCCAGTAATGATGATGGTCTCGTCGCCCCGCTCACTCTCCCCGGTGTGGTCCGCTACCGGGCGCCCTTCCACGAGGGAAACTGGCTCACCACGCCGGACGTAGAGGTCGAGATCGGCGTTTGGTGTTTCTGCCGCGAGGCTGATTTTAACGCTCGATGCAGATTCGGGAACCACCAGAGTGTACCCAAAATCACCAGTAAACAGAGTTGTGTTATCCACCGCAGGCAAAGTGAATTTGGTTCGCTGACCGGGCACCAGTACTGACGATCCAGCCGGTGCGCCACCTCCATCTGCACGGACCAGCACAGCGGATACGGTTCCCGAAACGGGAACACCTGTCGTAAAGACTCCGATACCGACGAAGTAGCGACCAGCCCTCAGAGGTGGGGTGGAGGTGCGTGTAATCGTGATTGCCTCGGAGCCCGCGGGCCCCTCGCTGACATGGTCAGCCTGCACACGACCGCCGTTGAGGCCAATATCATCTTTGAAGCGGACAAACAGATCAAGGTCGGCTCCTGCGGTCGCTGTTTCCAGCTTCACGTCGAGACGTGCGGCATTCTCCGGCACATCGACATAGAACCCGGCTTCGCCATTGGCAAGCGTGGGCTGGCTGACCGAAGAGAAGGAGAACGAGCGCGCCTGGCCTGATGTCAGACTACGCGGGTCTCCCTGATCGGCCGGAGGCGGTGGATTCGTAGAGCCACCTCCAGACGCAGTGGCTGTCAAAGTCGCCGTCACTGGCGTACCCGTGACAAAGACTCCGATCGCGATGTAGTACGTCCCTGCCTGGAGTGCCGGCCGGCTGTCGCTTGTGATCACGATGGTTTCCCGACCGCTGTTCCCCTCACTGCTTGCATCGGCGATGACTTTGCCATTTTGCACCGCAGGCGCCGAGTCTCTGCGAATAAACAGATCAATGTCATGGTCTGGATTAGCCGCGGCAAGGTTTACTTCGAGTCGCGTCGTGCCCGGTTCTACCTGGATCGTAAATCCTTGCGCTCCAGTCAACAGAACCGCGGAGTTCGCAGCCGGTATATCCAGCCGCGCCGGAGTACCGGAACGCAGCGCGTTGGAAGAACCTCCGGCAGGTGGCGTGGTACCGGTATCCACCGTAGCCGTCAGGGTACCTTGCACAGCCTTATTCTTCGTGAAAACGGCTAGCGCCACATAGTACGCACCAGGTGCCAGCGGTGGCGTGCTGCTTGCCGTAATCGTGATTACCTCGTTTCCGTCAGGACCCGAAGAGTTGAAATCAGCCTCCAGTTTGCCGCCGATCGCAGAGGGGGATGCGCCCCTGCGTACCAGCAGATCTACATCAGTACCAGCCGTTACTGTCGCGAGTTTAATTTCCAGGCGTCGCGCACCGTCAGGAACCTGGACATAGTAACCATTCGCTCCGTTGATCAGTGTCGGTACGGACAATGGGTCAGTCTGAAAGGTTCGTGGCTGACCAGAAATCAGCTGCGTACCTGCACCGGCTGGAGGGGTGCCGGCAGGCGGTGGAGTCGTCGGCGGCGGGGTGGTACTACCGCCCGCAATCGTGGCAAGCAGGTTTCCTGTGATTGCTACATTCGGCGTGAAAACACCCAGCGCGATGTAGTACACGCCAGCCCGCAACGGAGTGGATCCTGTGCTCGTGATCGTGATGGATTCGTTACCGGTCGGGCCATCGGCTGTAAAGTCGGCGCGAACCTGTCCGCTTTCCAGACCCACATCCTGACCAAACCGCACGAACAGATCGAGATCGGCGGAGCTGGTCTGCGTCTGGAGTGCGATCTGGAGGGTCGTCGCTCCCTGTGGCACGGTAACGCGGAAGCCCTGCTGCCCACGGAACAGAGTAGCTGCGGTAACCGCAGGAATGCTGAAGCTGGTTCGGACGCCTGGCTGAAGTTCCCCCGGGCCCGTGCCGGTTGGCGGAGGGTTGCCGGGAGGTGGCGTCGTATTCCCGCCCGTGCCGATGTCGACCGTCAGGGTGGCACTCACCTGCTGGCCGGTGGTGAACAGCGCTACGCCAATGTAGTAGGTGCCCGCCTGCAGCGGAGGCGTGGACCCGGAATTCACAACGAGGGTTTCGTTACCAGTGTTCCCGGGAGACGTGTAGTCACCCTGCGCTCTTCCTCCAACCACGGCAGGTGGCTGATCCTTCCGCACCAGAAATCCAACCTGGCCCGCGGATGCGATCTTGATTTCCATTCTCGTTGCCCCTTGCGGGACCTCGACGCGGAAGCTGTTCGCGCCGGAATACAGCGTCGCTCCGGTAACCGGACCAACGCTGAATTCCACCGGACGGCCAGGCGTGATCTGGGTGCCGACAGGGTTGCCGCCATCTGCGGGGGGAGGCGCGCCCGGAGTGGCGGTACGGCCTTCAAGGTAGCTGCGGATGAAGCCAAAGTGCGAAGAAAACCG
>JACMLA010000514.1 GCA_014379815.1 Bryobacteraceae bacterium
ACAGTTCGAGTCATGGGAGTTAGGGTAGCGCATCCGTATAGCAGCAGGTAGCAATAAAGAAAAACGATTCTGCGGTTGTCGGACAGGATCCGGAATATCAGGTCCGCGAATAGCGTAACCCCAGGAGACAGCATTGTCGGGTATCCTCATGAGAAGTTATGAAACCCGCCCAGCTCGCGATCGCGTTCGTTTTGGCATCGCTCCTGAGTTCCGCCGAGGAACTCCCGCTTGTGACAACAGTCGAATTTCAGCCGCTGGCGGCCCAGGTTGCGCGCGTCCTGCAGGCAATGGAGATGATTGGCGAGCCTCTGCCCGCTGAGGATAGCCGGCAGCTCAAACAACTGATTGAAGGGCCGGCTTCGAGGATGTCCCTCGAAGCCATCCAGCGGATACTCGACAAGCATTGCCTTGTCGGTGTGGACATCAATCCGGAGAGCAGGGTCAAGGTTCAGCAGGGTACAGCGAAGGCGGAACTAGTCGAACAGGGCTGGCGTGCCTTTCTTGTTAAGGTGCACAACCAGGCCGGAGTAACCGCGGTTCTGGCGGCGGACAGCCCAAACGCCGGGCCGATTCCGAACCAGCCGGCCAACGCGGCGCGCGTTCGCTGGATGGATCTGCAGATGCTGAACAAGCAGCCGATGAAGGCACATCTTTCCGGACTGGATCTGGAGTACCGCATCCTGCAGCTCTACGCGAAGGAGTCCGGCAAGCGCGAAGCCAAAATCGCCTTCGATGTAGGCCAGGGTTCGCAGGACCTCGGCTTCCGCAACGAGGTCGACATTCTTTTCGCCCTCATGCCCTCCGCGAAGATCACCCTGCGCGTCCTTGACTGGAACGATAAGCCAACCACAGGCTCATTCCTGATCAGGGATCAACGGGATCGCGTTTACCCCTCGCAGACGAAGCGCATTGCGCCTGACTTCTTCTTTCATCCGCAGGTGTATCGGGCCGACGGTGAGAATGTGGCGCTGCCGCCCGGCAAGTACACCATCGAGTACTCGCGGGGTCCTGAATACCGCACACGGACGCAATCCCTGACGATCGCCGATAACGTTGCCCGAACCATGACGTTCCGGCTCGAGCGGTGGATCGATCCTGCGAAGCTGGGCTGGTTCTCTGGCGACCATCACATCCACGCTGCCGGATGTGCGCACTACGAACGCCCTACGGAGGGCGTCTATCCGCAGGACATGATGCGTCACGTACTCGGCGAAGATCTGAAGATCGGCTCGGTGCTGACGTGGGGGCCTGGCTGGTACTTTCAAAAAACATTCTTTGAGGGCAAAGACAATGCGCTCTCGACAAACGATCATCGAATCCGATACGACGTGGAGGTTTCAGGCCATCCTTCGAGCCACACCGGGCATCTGCTGCTGCTGAGGCTCAAAGAGCAGGATTATCCGGGGACTAAACGTATCGAAGACTGGCCGAGTTGGGGCTTGCCAATCCTCCGCTGGGGGAAGGAGCAAGGCGCGATTGTGGGATACACGCACTCCGGCTGGGGACTCGCACTGAAGGAAGAAAAGCTGCTGAGTTACGAGATGCCGCCCTTCGACGGCATCGGCGCCAACGAGTTTGTAGTTGCTGTTACTCATGGACTGGCGGACGTGATTTCTGCCGTAGATACGCCGTATCCCTGGGAGCTCAATGTTTGGTATCACGCCCTGAACGTTGGCTATCGCACTCGCATCAGCGGCGAAACGGATTTTCCCTGTATCTATGGGGAACGCGTGGGGCTCGGCCGCAGCTATGTCCGGCAGGCTAAGCTCGACTATGACGACTGGGTCGTCGGACTGCGCGAGGGCCGCAACTATGCATCCGATGGACGCAGCCATCTGATCGACTTCCGTGTCAATGAAGTCGAGATGGGCTCAGGCAAAGATGTCGAACTCGCGGCCGGGGGTACGGTCAAGGTGACAGCCAAGGTAGCTGCGCTTCTGAATGAACAACCGGACGAAACCATACGCAAGCTGCGTTACGACCAGAAGCCTTACTGGAGTGTCGAACGGGCGCGGGTCGGGACGTTGCGAAAAGTCCCTGTGGAGCTGATTGTGAACGGGCGAGCGGTGCAGCGTTCCGAGATCGAGGCCGATGGAAAGTTGCGGGACGTGTCGTTTCAGGTTGCACTCCAGCAAAGCAGCTGGGTGGCGCTGCGCATTTTGCCTTCCTCTCACACCAATCCGATATGGGTAACCGTTGGCGGAAAGCCTGTCCGGTCGTCCAAACGGAGTGCGCAGTGGCTGCGCGAAGCGGTCGACGTTTGCTTCCGGCAGAAGGTGAACCGCGTGCGGCTGACGGAACAGGGCGAGATGATCCGCGCCTACGATCACGCACGCGCGACCTACGACCGTCTGATCGGCGAGAGCTCCATTGACTGACGTTTGGAGTCACGCACTCTGCAAAGAATGGGCGTGGGCATGCAGCAGTCTGGCCGATTTCGCCACCTTCACACTATCGGGGAACGTGAGTCCGGTCAACTCCTGATAAACCTTCTCAACCTGTGCCGCAAGCCCTTTACCAACGTATCTCGCGATTTTGGCCTGCGACACGAGTTCCCCTCGCATCGTCTCAATCGAGGCGTAAGTCTCTCGTGGATTTTTCTTCGATTTCACCAAAGCTTCCACACGCTCGCGCAGTTGCACGAAGAAAAGCTGTTGATCTTCGACGATCCCGCCATCGCCTCGGGGGCCGTGGCCCGGGCACACCACCTGTGCTCCCAGTTTCTTCGCCAGATCCAGCGTTTGGATCCATTTCCCGACGTCCCCATCCCCGACAAAATTGTACGCCCCATTCACGCAGGCATCTCCGGTAAACAGGATCTTCTCCTTCGGCAGCCATGCGAAGGCGTCACCACGTGTATGTGCCACGCCGAGGTGAAGCAACTCTACCCGATGCGCACCGTCGTCGAAGTATAGTTCGCGCGGAAACAGTACGGAGGGTGGTGAAAGTTGGCTCGCGGCAACGTCCGGACGCCCCTTAGCGGCATCCTCCCATCGCCCTGGCTTGCCGCCGTAATACCCAGTCTCGTACCGCTTCATCTCTTCCAGCACACCGGAGTG
>JACMLA010000515.1 GCA_014379815.1 Bryobacteraceae bacterium
AGCCAGAAAGAGTGACGAAGAGACAAGTGATGTAGAGCACGCTGTTATTGAGTCGGTGCATAGTAGCCAAGGCGAAAGAAAGCTTTCAGTGGAGGAAGACCTCGCGGTTGCTTCAGCTTGACTTGTACTTTGCGGTACTTGCCATCGCGGGTCTGGTTAGTGGGAGTGTAACCAAGTACGTACTGGTTTCTTAGTTCTATCCCGATTTTAGCAGCGACATCCGGCAGTTCGTTGAGGTTTTCTACCGGAAAATGTCTCCCTCCGGTAGATTCTGCCATTTCGTTCAGCAACCCAGGCCCAGCCATCTCTTCAGCAGTCCGGCCGCGTCCTCCGATCGGCTCGAAGATCCCAATTGCATAGACCTGAACGTCTGCTTCACGGACTGCATTACGGATTTCGCTTTCTGTGTACCGGCTGGAATTATCGCCGCCATCGGAAATAATGATAATTGCTTTTCGGGGATTCCGTGCCTTTTTCATCTCATTCATGGCAAGGTAAACACCATCGAGGAGTGCCGTTCTTCCTTTGGCCTGCGTGAAAGTAAGGCGGTTTTGAATCTCTTCGGTATTCGCAGTGAATGGCACAACCAGTTCCGGGCGGTCGTTGAAGTGAATCAGAAAGAACTCGTCTTCCGGATTCGCGGTCTTAAACAACTGCGCAGCGGCCTGTCGTGACTTTTGGAGCTTACTGCCCATGCTGCCGGAAGAATCGAACACCAAGCCTACAGACAGAGGCGCATCTTCGCTGGAGAACTGAGTTATCTCCTGCTTGCCTTTGTCTTCCATCAGCTGGAAGTGCTCTTTTTCGAGACCTGTCACAAACCGGTTCATCGGATCTGTGACAGTAACGTTGATCAATACTAGCTGCGTCTCCACACGGATCGCAGGTTCACGCTCGGCCTGTTGTTGCTCCGCCGACTTTGGCGCAGGCTTAACGCGGGGTTCGATATTTACTTGGGGATCCTTGCCAGGGGCGAGCTGGCTTTGCTCCGCAGCGAGGAACGTAACGGCTGCCAGCGCACTGGCGATCAGATATCGAGCTGTGGACTTCACAATGCTCGCTCCCTGTCTGTGTGCGGCGAACTCAAAGGCCAACCGGACCGTCGCTGCCCGGTTAAAGTCAGTATAACAACGGACTGGCTAATGCTAGACTTGAACGTGCCTACCCGGATTCTGGGCGTTATTCCTGCCCGGTTTGCCTCCAGCCGGTTTCCTGGAAAAGCCCTCAGCGTCATCGCCGGGAAACCGATGATACAGCACGTTTTCGAGCGTGCTTCGCAATCCCGGTATCTCACCTGCGGCCTGATCATCGCGACCGATGACGAACGAATTTCCGCTGTAGCCAAAAGCTTTGGAGCACCTGTCAGATTGACGCGTTCGGACCACGCATCCGGTACTGACCGTGTGGCTGAGATCGCGTCAGCGACCGATGCCGATGTCATCGTCAATATCCAGGGCGACGAGCCTCTGATTGACCCGGTTGCAATTGACACAGCCGTGCTTGCCCTCCTTGCGGACCCTGTTTTCTCAATGGCGACCCTCATGAAGCGGATCGAAAACCCAGCCGATGTTGAAAATCCTAATGTTGTCAAGGTAATCACAGACCGGAACGGACGTGCTATCTATTTTTCGCGACTCCCGATACCCTACATACGCGAGAGTGGAGCTAACAGTCGTTTGACGCGTTTCCGGCACATTGGGTTATACGTATACCGTCGGGATTTGCTGCTGTCCTACTCCGATCTGCCCGTTGGACCGCTGGAAGAGGCAGAACGGCTGGAGCAACTCCGGGCGCTGGAGAACGGCCATGCCATACGTGTGGTCGAAACAGAATATGATTCGGTGGGTGTAGATACTCCAGAGGACCTGGACAAGGTTTGCAGACTCTTTGAAGCTTCCCTGCTTTTCCAAAATGGCTAAGTTTATTTTCGTTACCGGCGGCGTTGTCTCCTCTCTTGGAAAGGGCATTGCAGCCGCGACCATGGGAACGCTTCTCGAGAGCCGCGGCCTGAAAGTCACGCTGCAGAAGTTCGATCCCTACCTCAACGTGGATCCGGGCACCATGAGCCCGTTTCAGCACGGCGAAGTCTTCGTAACTGACGATGGAGCCGAGACCGATCTGGATCTCGGACATTACGAACGGTTTACGCACGCGTCGCTGACGCAGGCAAATAACGTAACGTCGGGCCGAATCTACGAAACAATTATTGCCCGCGAACGGCGCGGGGATTACCTCGGCAAAACGGTGCAGGTGATCCCGCATGTCACCAATGAAATTAAGGCAGCCGTGCGCAAGGTGAGTGCTGAGGTCGACGTAGTGATCGTCGAAATCGGAGGCACCATCGGCGATATCGAATCGCTCCCATTTGTGGAAGCGATCCGGCAGTTGCGTCATGAAGTAGGTCGCGAGAACTCCATGTTTGTTCACGTCACGCTGGTGCCATGGATCGCCGCTGCCAAGGAACTGAAGACAAAACCTACGCAGCACAGCGTCAGGGAACTCAGGGAACTGGGCATCCAGCCTGATGTGCTGCTGTGCCGCTGTGAACGCGAATTGTCGGACGAAGTCAAAGAGAAGATCTCCCTTTTCTGTGACGTGGACAAAGAAGCCGTCATAACCGCGAGGGATGTCGTTTCGGTGTATGAAGTCCCGCTGGTGTTCGCCGAGCAACGGGTCGACGAGTACATCGTTCGCAGTCTGAAACTGCAGGAGTCTCCTTGCGATCTCACCCGCTGGTCCTCCATGGTTCACCGGCTTTACCACCCATCGGGCGAGGTGGACATCGCGCTCGTCGGCAAATATGTCGAGTATGAAGACTCGTACAAAAGCCTGAAGGAAGCCTTGCTGCATGGCGGTCTGGCGAACGATGTCAAGGTTCGTATCAGCTGGATCGAAGCACAGGAACTGGAATGGCCGTCGTGTGGCGAAACTCTCGACCGCTACGATGGCATCCTGGTTCCTGGTGGCTTTGGGAAGCGTGGAGTGGAAGGAATGATCCACGCCATCCGGTTCGCGCG
>JACMLA010000516.1 GCA_014379815.1 Bryobacteraceae bacterium
CAAAGTTACCGTTCGCATCGAGAGGATTGGTGTTGTACCGCACCGAGAACACGTTGAATCGGTTGAACGCATTAAATGCTTCTGCCCGGAACTGAGCTCGCATACGTTCGCCGAACTTAAAGGTCTTATTCAGCGAAAGATCAGCTAGGTACTGCGCCGGCATGCGAATCTGGCCGCTCCGGAGCGGATTCGTGCGATACGTCAACAATTCGTTCCTCGGAATCAGCCAGGCATAATCCGAGAAGTCGGTCGCGCTGCAACCGTTCACCACCGTGCTGGCGCGTGTCGGCGTAACCGACCCATTGGCGTTCGTCTGAAGCACGCAGGGATTCCAGCCCCGCACGATTGTTTTACTCCGATCCGCCGCGATCCCCGGATCTTTCAGCATGATCGCGTTGCCGGGCAGATCGGCCGGTTCACCGGAAGTGGCCGTGTAAAACGCATTCAAATCCCAGCCCCCGATCAGGCGGTCAACCCAGGAATTCACGCCCGATGCGAACTTGCGGCCTCTTCCAAATGGCAACTCGTAGTGAGTCGAGAACTTGACTACATGGGTACGATCGAAAGTCGTCAGACTGCGCTGTGGAACTTGCGCATAAGTGTTTAGCCAGCCCTCTTCTGAGATCTGTTTGGAGAACGTGTAGTTAGCGTTCACCATCAGCCCGTGCCGGAATACGTGACGATAAACCGCCTGGCCGGAGTTGTACCACATGCGTCCGTCGCTCCTTCCGAGCTCTGTCAGGTCGCCGTCGAATTGCGGGAAAGGTCGCGTAGCGCGTTGTCGGCTGATGCTGCTCGATAGTCCGAGACTCGTTCCCGCGAACTCAGGCAAATTGAAAAACGGGTTTGGGACCAGCGCATCGCAATAAGCCCGGTTCCCGCCCCGCGAAGGATCGCACTGGCTGATAAAGCTATCTGGCTGAAGGTTCGCCTGCAGACTCGTCATCAGATTCTGCGTCCTGCTTCCCACATAGGAAAGGTCGATCGATGACGCTGCGGTCAGGCGACGCTGAATGCCGAAGGAGAACTGATGCACCCGCGGCAGCTTTGCATCCCGATTCCACCACGAGAAGTTCTGACCGGCAAAGGTGTTCAATCCAAGGCTCGATCCGATCGGCGTCTGGACTCCTCCCGGAAAAGGATTCGTCAGCGTATTCGGCGTCGGCGTTCGACCGCCATCGGTCGAGGAAACCAACGAAGTCGAGGTGCTGAAACCCTGAGTCTGCGAATACTCCGTAGTCGGCCAGTTGGCATAGAACAGCCCGTAGCCGCCGCGGAGAACCATGTTTTCACCGACTCGCCACGCCACGCCGACTCGGGGCTGCAGGGTCGAGAAAGTCGTATTGGTAGCCGTGCGCGGATTTCCGTTCACCCCTGCAAACTGCAAGCCTCCGCGCAAATCGCGCAACTGCGGATAGAGCGCGAGCATGGCAGCCGGAATCTTGTCCGCGATCGGGCTCTTGACGTCCTGGTCGAAGCCGCTCACGAGCCGGTCGTGCTTCTCGTCGTACGTCGGATTGTAATCCCAGCGCAGGCCAAGATTCACCGTCAGTTTGCGCGTCACCTTCCAATCATCCTGGACATACGGGGCGAAATACCAGCCCCTCAGAAAGGGCCTCACCACGTAGTCAGCTGACCCGCCGCTGGCCGTGCCGAGAAGGAACGAGGCGAATGCATCGCCGCTGTTCACCTCCGAAGCCGCATTGTTCCAGACCTCCCGCGTGAAGCCCGCGTTGGACAGAATACGGAACGGATTGCCTGGGCTATTGGCCATGAAATGAATCCGCCGCAAGTCCATGCCTGCCTTCAGCGTGTGGCTGCCCCACACCTTCGTCAGGTTGGCTTGCGAGCTGTACGTGTTGTTGTACTCGAGATTCGGGTTGAAGCCAAGCTGGCTGTAGCCAGTCAACGCCCACACACCAAAGAACTCCGGAAACGCCAGCTGACGCGACAGAGAAGCCGGCAATCCGAGCGTTGTCTGATTGAAGTTGAGGTTGCCCACAACGTCATTTCCTTCGACGTACCGAGCGTAATTGGCGCGCACGTTCAGCGTCGCGCTCGGGCTCAGCACGCGGACCCAATCCAGCATGTAAGCGTGATTGCGGCGCAGAAACGGATTGTACGCTTGCTCACCTGGGCGGCCAAGGATGCCATTCAGAGTTCGCTCCTGCGTGTGTTTGTTGGTCGAGAAGCGGAAGAACAAACGGTCGTTATCGCCCAGCTTAGCGTCGATTCGGCTGTTCCAGTTCCAGAAGTTAAAGTCGTAGGAAAATTGGGGCAGACTGAAGTTTCCAGCCGCAAAACGCTGGTTTGGCAAACCCGGATCGTTGGGCTCCTGAAAGTATTTCGTAACGGCCGCTGCGACAGGATCGATTCTCGACGCGGGAATCACATTACCCGGAAACGGTCTGCGGACGGGGTTCCCTGCAGCGTCCATCGACGGATTGAAGGGATCGTAGATCGTAATCAGATCTCCGGTCGCGTTCCTCAGTTGGCTGAAATCGCCCGCACGCATCTGCGCCGTGGGAACGCCTACACGGATCGGCTGCGGAAACAATTCTTTATAGTTTTCATAGGACCCGAGATAGAAGAAAGCATACTTGCCGTTCTTGCGCAGCAGCTTCGGAATTTCGATCGGACCAGCGGCCTGAAAGCCCCACTGATTGATCGACTGCTCTGCCCGCGGACTCCCGATGGCGTTCAGCGGATACGCATTTGCGTTCCACTGCTTCCTTCGAAAATAGCTCCAGCCGGTCAGATGATGTTGGCTGGTTCCGCCCAAAGTTGTAAAGTTCACCACGCCGCCGGAAGTGCGGCCATACGACGCGTCATAAGCGTTCGTAATGACAGTGACTTCACCCACCGATTCCTGCACTGGCATCAGCGCGATATTGTTCTGTACCGATGTCGTGCGAGCGGTGTTGGGCGCGCCGTCGATTAGCATCTCGTTTTGTGAAGGGCTTCCACCACTGATCACAATGTTCACGTTCGCGCTGTTGCTGAACGGCGACATGAACACGCCAGCGCCGCGCTGTGTGGTACCGGGAAGCAGGTTCACCACGTTCAGAGGATTCTGCGACCGCACCGGCAACTCCCGCAGCGAGAGCTGATTCACAACGAGGCCTCGTGATGCCGACTCGGTGTCAAGAGCAGCTATCTCCGCCTGTACCTCGATTCGTTCTGCCGTGTCGCCGACCTGCAGAATGATGTCAACGCCGGTGCTCTGGCCCGTCTCGAGCCGAAGTCCATCCTGCACAAAGGTTTTGAAGCCCGGGCTGGCTGCACTAAGTCTGTACTCGCCCGAATCCAGAAACTGGAACAGATACACGCCCGACTCATTTGAAACGGTCGTCACTGTCAACTGGCTGGCTTTGCTGGTCAGCTCGACTTTAACCTTAGGAACGGTCACCCCGCTCGCGTCCAGACCTTCGCCCGACACCTTGGCCCGATAGTCTTGCGCAGTCAGGGTGGTCGTCAAAAGGAAAAAGGCTGCCGCCAGGAGTTTTTTCATCTGTTAACATCCTGGAGGCAGCCTGTCTGTCGAACAAGAATTCCGGCCTACACTTACCGAATATTCATTAAGTTATTTGGAACTCTACTGACGCTGACCGCCCGAGAGAACGAGCGTTTGGCCGGTGACCCATCCAGCATCGTCCGAAGCGAAAAAGACGGCGGCACGCGCGATATCTTCCGGCTGTGCGATCCGCCCGAGCGGCGTCTGCGACTCGAGCAGCTTGCGGAAGTCGCCCTCCGCGAAGCCGACAGAGTGGAGCCCCTCTGTTTCGACCATACCCGGATTGAGGGAATTGACACGGATTTTCCTTGATCCGAGTTCCTGCGACAACGAGACTGTGATCGCATCCACAGCAGCTTTGGTGGCGCTATACACCGACCCGCCGCGCACTGGCATGACGCCGACGATCGAACTGATATTGATCACCGATCCGCCCTCATCGCCGATCAGCGCAATAGCCGCTTGCGTAGTAAGGACCAGGCCAAGGACATTGAGGTTGAATTGCTTATGGAAGTGTTCAGCCGTGATGGACCCGATCGGTGCAAATTCGTAGATGCCTGCGTTGTTGACCAGGATATCCAGCTTCCCGTAAGCAGTTTTCGTCTCCGCCAGAAGGCGATCTATATCTTCCTGGCGCGAGACATCCGCCTGGACAGCAATGGCTTTGCCGCCCTGGTCCACGATGCGCTTTACTACTTTGTCGGCGTCGGTTTTGCTGCTCGAGTAATTGACGACAACAGAGGCGCCTGCCGCTGCAAGATGTTCAGCAATGGAGGCTCCTATCCCTTTGGATGCTCCGGTAACGAGTGCGATCTTGCCTGAAAGCTTATTCATAGAGTCTCCTGTTTGTATTTGGCAATGGCAACAGTCGGGCAAGGGCCAGGTAACCTGGTCCTGCGATTAGCACAG
>JACMLA010000517.1 GCA_014379815.1 Bryobacteraceae bacterium
ATCCGGTCCTGCAGAATGATCGATGGTGTGGTGTCCCAGCTCGGGATGCGCACCTGCAGTTCCCCGATACACCTTGCCATCGACAACAATTCCTACGCCGATTCCGGTGCTGATCGTCGTATAGAGAAAACGAGCGGAACCCCGCCCGGCGCCGTAACTGAACCCGCCGAGAGCTGCGGCATCGCAGTCATTCTCCAGGCACGCCGGAGCTTTGAAGTGCTTCTCAAGCTGACTGCAAAGTGGATATCCTTGCCATCCAGGCAGCAGTGCCACATCTCCGATCGTTCCTGAGACGGGATCGACCGGGCCGGTGCATCCGACTCCTGTGGCTTCCAGTCGGCGGCCCACGCCAATTATCCCGTCATCCATTACCGCGCAAATCTGGCCCAGAGCTCGCTCCGGGCCGAGGCTGGCTTCGGTGGGAAACTCAGAGGACCAGACTACCTCACCGAAGGAGCTTACGATACCAACGGCGATCTTAGTCCCGCCGATGTCGACAGCACCGTACAGGCGCGACGAGGCGGCCTTTTTCACAGAAACGTCCACATGCGTTAGTGTAGTCCAGTCAGACACTGCAGGCAAGCGCTTGCTGAAGATCAGGGAATCTTTCTTGACATCGTTCGTAAAGTCTAATATTCTTCATAGTCAACCGCTTGTCGTACCTCGAGCAAAACTCATGATCCGCTTTCTTATTTTCTTTCTCACACTCCACCTTGCTGTCTCCGGACAACAGAAGAAGATCTATCTTGCCCTGGACGATCACACTGACTACGTTTGGGCAGCAGATGAAGAGACCTACCGCCAGGCCTTCATTGAAATGATTGACTATTACGTGGAGCAGGCGGACAAAACCAAAAACGAGCCCCCGGACTGGCAGAGCAGATTCCATGTTGGCGGCAGTTTCTGGGTTTGGGTCTATGAGCGGAACAAGAGCCCCGCCGATTTTGCGAAGCTGATGGCGGCTATCCGCAGCGGACATATCAGCATGCCGTTAAACGCACTGGACCAAACTTTCGGAGGCACGCCTACTGAAGCGGTGCTCCGCAGTATGTACTATGCCGGCTCACTTGAGAAGCGACATAAGATTAGCATCCCTCTTGCGATTGCCATGGAAAACCAAACGCTTCCCTACGGACTTGGAGCGCTTTGGGCCGGTGCCGGTGCGCGGTACTCCTGGAAGGGGATCTGCGGTTGCTTGACAAAGCTTGAGAAGACCACGAGACGACCTTACGAAATCTATTGGTGGAAAGGTGCGGACGGCAGCAAGATCCTGATGAAGTGGAACACGATGATCGTTGGTGATTCCGGCGCACGCACCATGGGCGGCTATGCAGAAGGCCGGACACCGGATCGGGAGATTGCATTCGTAACGAAGGATCCCCGCTTCCTCTCCATCTATCCTTACCCTGAAGTCGGCATCTTCGGCAAGGGATGGGACGACATCAAAACGACCACCGAAGAGTTTGTGAATGCGGCGAAGAAGAACAGCACCCCTGAGCGGAAGGTGATTGTCTCGAACATGATCGATTTTTTCTAGGAGTTCGAGAAGAAACATGGTGCTACTCTCCCTGCCTTCAACGCCAGCTTCGGCAATGAATGGGATCTCTATTCGGCATCGGTGACCGAAGTTGCTTCACGCGTGCGGCGCTCGGTAGAAAAGCTGCGCGGGGCCGAGGCGGTGGTCGCGTATTTGTCTCAAAAGTTCCCGGAGTTTATGCAGGGACGCAAAGAAGCGGCCTCCCGTGCCTGGATGGACCTTGGGATTTTTTGGGAGCACAACTGGACTGCCGATGCCCGGGGAGTGACTCGCGAAGATCGCAATCAATGGGGACGGCGAGTTGCCGCAGATTTTGAAACGTACGTCGAGTCCCTTCATGCGGACTCCTCTTATGCCTTGGCCGGAATGATCGACAGTCAGTCTGGCTCAGGCACCAATCGGAAATTCTACGTTTTCAATCCTCTCGGCTGGATGAGGTCGGATGCCGCAGACGTTTCGTTTGACGGCAAGGGCCCTGTTCATGTCATCGATCTGACGACAGGCGAGGAGGTGCCCTCCCAGCTGGTCTCCTTGCCTGGCGAAAAAGATCTTCGCGTTTCGACCTACCTTCGCATAGCAGCGCGCGATCTTCCCGCTGCGGGCTACAAGGTTTACGAGGTCCGCAATGGCGAGGGTAAAAAGTTCGGAGATGTGGCGACCGTCGAGACCAGCTCTACGGCAACCATCATTGGCAACGTGACGGGCAAGACCGTCGAGAACTCGGTATACAAGTTGCGGGTTGAGGATCGCGGTGCAATCACGAGCTGGATCGACAAGACAAGGGCGAACCGCGAGCTCGCCGGGCGCATGGACAATGGGCGCTCGTCTATCAACGATCTGGGGCTCGACCCCGGCACGCTGGAAGTAGAGAACGCGGGTCCGGTTTCCCTGACGTTGCGCGCCAGAGGCTCCGGCCCTCTCGCACATGAGAGTCGTATCACGCTTTACCGCGATTCCCGCCGCATCGATATCCGTAACGACATCACGCAGAGCTTCGATGGCACCTACCACTGGGCTTTCGCATTCAATGTTGCATCACCTGACGTTTGGCACGAAGAACTGGGTGCTGTCATCCGTGCGAAATACCTGAAAGATGGGGGGCACTATTCGCCCGATATGTCGCGGCTGGACTACCTCAGTCTGAATCACTTCGCGGCGATGAACGCCCCTGATGGAAGCGGCGTCACTCTCTCCAATTGGGACCTCGCATTTATGAAGCTTGGAGATAGCCAGATGCTGGGCTCGAAGCCTCACTTCGATACAAAGCTCCCTCTCATCCAGGTTCTTGCGGGAGGTCAGATTGACGCTCCGCGCGCTGGTATACCGCAGCAGGGTGGCGACAAACACTTTCTCCAGCGCTTTGCTCTTTCCTCGCACCAGAAGTTTAACCAAACGGAATCTATGCGGTTCTCGCTGGAGCATCAGAACCCTCCAATCACCGGATGGCTTCGCGCCGGAAACGCCTTTCCTGCCAAAACAGATTCACTGCTCACTGTCAGTAGTCCGAACGTCCTGCTGTGGGGCCTGAAAACTCCCGAGGACGGCGGGTCTGAGGGATTGATTGCGCGCGTTTGGACCTTCTCCGATAAGCCGGAAGAGTATCAGCTGAAGATGAAGTCACCGATCACCGGAGCCTGGAGTGCGACACATACGGAGCGTGATCTTGTCGCAATACCTGTCGCAGGAAACACTCTGGCCGTGAAAGCAGCGGAGCACCAGATCCAGACGATTCGCCTTAAATTACAGCGCCTCGAACTACAGCAATGAGCGCCGCGCCGCAGCCTGTCAAACTGCAGAGGGTCCTCTCACTTTGGGGTCTGCTTCTCTACGGCATCATCGTCATTCAACCCACGGCCCCGCTCGGATCCTTCGGCGTGGTCGCGAGCGTGGCGCAGGGTCATGTTGCCACTGCGATTCTCATTGCGATGCTTGCGATGGTGCTAACGGCCATTAGCTACGGTCGCATGTCGAACGTGCACCCGAATGCCGGTTCCGCATACGCGTATGTCAGTCGTGAATTGAACCCGCATCTCGGTTTTGTCACTGGCTGGAGTATCGCGATGGATTACTTGTTGAATCCCACAATCGGCACGATCTGGTGCAGTAAGGCCGCGATGAATTTAGCGCCACTTCCGTACCCGGTTTACGTGGTCTTCTTCGCAATTCTGTTCACGTGGTTGAACATGCGCGGGTTGAAAGCCACCACGCGAATGAACTTGTTCCTGACACTTGGGATGGGCGTGGTACTCGTCGCTTTTTTCATTACTGCGGCGGGCTATCTCATGCGCGAGGCCGGAGTCGCTGGTCTGCTTTCCACACAGCCGTTTTACGACCCTCAGACTTTTTCCTGGGCACTCGTCAGTACTGGCACATCCATCGCGGTCCTCACCTACATGGGCTTCGACAGCATTAGTACCTTGTCGGAAGAAGTCGAGAATCCGAGGCGAAACATTCCCCTTGCAACGGTGTTGCTCTGCGTGATCACCGGCGTTCTTGGGTGTCTGGAAGTCTACGTAGGCCAACTGATCTGGCCGGACTTCCGTACCTTCCCTGATATGGACACCGCATACGTATCCGCGGCAGGACGCGCCGGCGGACCATGGATGTTCCATACGATGAATCTCACGCTCCTGGTTGCGACAATGGGCTCCAGTCTGGGCGCGCAACTAGGCTCGGTTCGGCTGCTGTATGCCATGGGCCGCGACGGTGCGCTCCCCAAACGATTCTTCGGATACCTGGATCCGCAACGCCGGGTCCCTGTGTATAACCTCTATCTGACCGGAGTTGTAATCGCCGTTGGCGCTCTGACCATCAGCTACCAAAGCGGCGCGGAATTGCTCAACTTTGGAGCATTCATTGCGTTTATGGGCGTAAATCTCTCGGCGATGGCGCACGGCTACTTTCGCTCGCAAGACCGGAGCCTTCGCAGTATTGTCGTCAACCTGCTTCCACCCCTTCTGGGCTTTCTGATCTGCTTCTACATCTGGTGGAGTTTACGGACACCAGCGAAACTGCTGGGTTGCGGATGGCTGATTCTAGGCGGCATCTACTATTGGTGGCTCACGGGCGGCTTCAAGAGAACCGTAACGTTCGCAGAAACGGAAACAGAGAGAGGCATCTAAGCTGATCCGACCCAACACTAGGGAGTGTGTCTCGCGGTGCTGGTCGATTCCCGTACTACCAGGCTCGTAGGAAGCACTTCCTCGAAAGCTGGTTGTTGTTCCTTTAACATGCGGTTGAGAATCTCACAAGCTACGGTGCCCAGTTTCTCCCGAGGGATTTGAACAGTCGTCAACGGAGGATGACATAAGGACGCAAAAGGGATATCATCCGCGCCAACTACCGAGATATCCTGGGGCACACGGATTCCAGACCGTAGGAGTGCACGGATCGCGCCGATCGCGGTAAGGTCGTTGCTGCAGATGATCACCGTTGGCAGCGGATGACTTGTCAGCAAACGCTGGACGGCGCGCTCGCCGCTGGCAACGTCATTATCCCCGTCAATCAAGCGCGGTTGCAGATCAAGAAGGCGGAGTGCTTCACCGATCGCGTCGAGATAGGCCTGATGCGAGGCGCGCGATTGTGGACCGGCAATAAAGGCAAAGTCGCGGTGGCCCAGGTTGTAGAGGAAGTTTACGGCTTCGTGCGTGCCCTTTGCGTAGTCGAGGCGGATGTTAGACCGCAGGGGCCCGATACTGCCGCAATCCAGGAAGACGCTCGCCACGCCGTTTGCCTCAAGCACCTGGCCCATTCCGGGGTCAATCCGGGAGGTCATGACAGCAACTCCCGGAGTCTTATTCTCGATCATTTTGCGAAATGACCTCTCCGTCCGCCCCGCCTCATAGTTGGTCGTGGAAAGCAGTACGTCATAGCCGATGGAATAGGCTGCCTGATCGAAGGCTTTAATCAAACCCGGCAGGAAGGGATTCTCGATGTCTGAAACAATCAATCCGAAAAAGTCACTATGTCCGCGCGCCAGACGACGGGCATGCGCATTGCCGTGGAAGTTCAATTGGCGCATCGCCGCCAGAACGCGCTCGCGAACTTCCGGAGAGACGAACTTCGTATTGTTGAGAACGTGTGAGACTGTGGATTCGGAAACGCTGCTCAGTTCCGCTACATCCTTCATTTTTGCCAAGAGTGAAGCGCTCCGAATCCCTATTGTACGGCGTTTCGGGAATTACTAATCTCGCAGGGACCTATGACGAACTCTTTCCTTACGAGGCGTGCTTTTGGTGCATGTGCGCTGGGAGCAGGTGTCGGTGTGTTGAGGGCAGAAACATCCGTCGATCAGGCCCACTGCCAGATTTGGCAACGATTCATCACCAGGCGATCCGTCATGCTCGACTATGTTGGGCTGAACGGACATATCGATCATCCCTCGGCGGAGGAGTACCGCCTGGGGAAACCAAACGCCCTAGCCTGGTGGACTCCAACGGAGAACGGTGCCATGTTCAATGGCCTCTACCTCGTAGGGCTCCTGAATCGGTTTGCTGTGCGGGGCCAAGCGGATGACAAGCGTAAAGCACGCCGGCTGGTGCAAGGGCTCAGGATCCTGGGCTCTGTCGCCCGCATGCCTGGATTCGCGGCCCGAGGCGTTTCCATGGACGGCAAGTCCTGCCCCTTGCTTAGCAGTACGGACCAGTTCTTCCCGTGGTTTCTGGGGCTTTGGCGGTACTGGCGCTCTCCGATTCCCACATCCTCCGAACGGAACAAGATTCGAGCTCTTCTCAGTCAGGCCGTCGGCGAGATAAGACGTCTGCGGTATCGCGTCCCAACCCCACCGGCACTCCGCGTTGGCGAGTTAGGACTCGGTCTCGACGGATTTCTCCCGCTCGACGTGGAACAAGCGCCCCGGATGCTGTTTCTGGTGCGGGCCGCCCAGGAGATTACGGGCGACCCTTCCTGGAATGCGATCTATCGCGAATACTTGCCTGAGCGGTTGCCCTTTCTCCGCCAGGGCTGGAGTGTGGAGCAACTGAAAAACAATGCCTGGACAGCGATCGAGGCGGTCCTTGCTGTAGACGGGCTGGCTGATCTGGATTCTGACCCGGAGCATCAGGCGATCTTCCGGGACAGCTTGCAGCGCACGGCTGAGGCAGCTGTTACCAGACTCAAGGCGCACCTCGCAACGGAGCTCGACTACACCACCGTATTCGATCCTGACTGGCGAAAGATGAATACCGCATGGACGCCGCAGCGTTCGCTCAATGAAGCACGGGACGTGGCGCGAAAGCAGGGCCTGATCTTTAGCCGCCAGTCTCCCCGCTGGCCGCAGGAGAGGTTACACGTAGGAGAGCCGTTGAATCTTGCCTGGATGATTGCTCTTCCGCGGGACAAAGAGCACCTGGTCGCGCACCGCGAGTTGATTACCGGGACGCTGGGCCGGTATCAATACGACAAGCTTTATGTAGCTCGCTTCTTCGCTGCTGAGTGCGCATGGTTTCAATTGCAATCGGGCCTGTTGGGGTAAGGGCCCCCGTCTTAAGTTAGTCGCGCAAATAAAAGGCTCTGCGCGCCGTAGCTTGACGATGGGAACAACCTTCAGGCATCATTGCCCAATGCGCCCGATCACCGCGTTCGCAGCGGCGTTGATTCTGATCACATCCCCGGCGACAGGCTCGCAGCAGTCGTCCCCAGACAGGCCCAATGTCGTGTTGATCATGACAGACGATGCCGGGTACGCCGACACCGGCAGTTACGGCGCACCCGACATTCGCACACCGAATATCGACAGCCTCGCCCGGGATGGCGTCAAGCTCACTGAGTTCTATGCGAACGGTATGTCATGCACACCAACACGAGCCGGCCTAATTTCCGGCCGGTATCAGCAACGCTACGGAATCGAGTTCGTGTTACCGGCGCCAGGAATTCCAGGTTCCGATGGGGGGTTGCCGCCCCTGGCGCATTCGCTGCCGCTGCTGATGAAGAAGAACGGATATGCGACCGCGCTCATTGGCAAGTGGCATCTTGGTTACAAGCGCGAGTTCTCGCCACGTGCTCACGGATTTGACTCGTTCTTTGGCTACAAGAGCGCTGCTATCGACTACTACACGCATTTCACCACTCGCCCAAGCGAAGGCGCACAGTTTGTCAGCGGGCAGCCGGATCTCTGGGAAAATGATGCGCCCATTGTGCAGGACGGCTACATGACAGACCTAATCACGCGCAGGACTGTCGGGTTCATCAACCAGAATGCGGCACGGCCTTTCTTCATCGACGTTGCCTTCAACGCGCCACACAGCCCGACTCAGCGACCCGATAATGCAGTAAGTACTCCAGCGCCAGGCAGCGCCACACGTGCCGACTATGCAGCGGTGATGGAGCGCGTGGATCGTGGCGTGGGCGAGATTCTACAGGCATTGCGACGACGCGGCCTGGAAAAAAACACGATTGTGATTTTTACCAATGACAACGGTGGTGTTGGGCTGTCACACAGCGCGCCGCTGTTTCATCGCAAGTTCTCAGCGTGGGAAGGTGGAATCCGGGTGCCCGCGCTGTTCCGCTGGCCTGGTCGAATCCCTGCAGGTACCGCTTCAGGGCAGGTCGGCATCACAATGGATTTGACGGCGTCTATCCTGGCAGCGACCGCCACGCCCGTGCCATCCGATGCGCGGCTCGAAGGCATCAACCTGTTTCCCATTCTTCAGAGGAAGGCACCGCTGGTGGAGCGAACCTTGTTCTGGCGCACAGGAGGGCCGGGTCCTGTGAATATGAATCAGAAGGCGGTTCGCAGCGGCGACTGGAAATTGATGATCGACGGCGCAGTTACGCGAATCTTCCTGTTTAACGTGAAGGCTGACCCTGGGGAGCGGCAGGACTGGTTCGCACGACGGCAGGATCTGGTGCGGCGATTGCAGCAGCTCATGACGGAGTGGGAAGGCGACGTGGGCGCCGAGGCAAAAGCCTTTGCCTCTACAACGCAATAATTGATTGCAGGGCAGTGATTTCGATCCCTGTTCTACCGGCCTGCTCCCGGCAGGTGAATCAAGCCTCGCTTGATTGCGAGTACGACCGCGTGCGTTCGATCCTGTGCTCCCAACTTCTGCAGAATACTCTGGACGTGCCACTTGACAGTCACTTCGCCGATGCCAAGCTGGTCCGCGATTTGCCGGTTACGTAGTCCCTCGGCCATCCTCGCGAGAACTTCGGTTTCCCGTGGTGTTAGCGGCTCTCGTCCCGTCGAAGCCGCAAGAAGCGACGCCGCATCTGTGGTTAGAAATCTCCGTCCGGCATGCACGGCTCGAATCGCTGTCTCCAGATCGTGTCGCGCTGCACTTTTCAACAAGTAGCCGAAAGCCCCGGCCTCTAACGCCAGGCGCACATTTTCCTCGCCTTCAAAGGTCGTCAGCAAGACGATCCTCGCGTTAGAGTCGATGCGGAGAATGGCTCTGGTGGCTTCGATTCCATTCATACCGGGAAGGAAGACGTCCATCACGACCACATCAGGACGCAACGTCTGGAATTCTGCGATTGCCGCTTCTCCGCTCGGTGCCTGCCCAACAACCTTGATACCGGCACAACCAGTCAGCATCGCCACCAGTCCTTCCAGTGCGACCGGATGATCATCTACGACCAGGCAGCGGATTTGCCGATCGGTCGTCACTTGGCGCCTGAGGCAAACTGCGTCTGGGGAACCCGGAGTTGAACCGATGTGCCTTTCTGCGGTTGTCCCTGAATCTCCAGAGTTCCGCCAGCAGTACGCATCCGCTCCTGCATACCCTGAATCCCAAAGTGCCCTTTACGTGGATGTGCGGACGGTTCGAAACCGCAACCATCGTCGGATACCTGGACTGAAAGTCCTGAGGAGGACCATTCGATGTTCACTTCTATTCTCTGTGCTCCCGAGTGTTTGACAGAATTGCGCAGGGCTTCCCCAATCACGGCATAGACTTCTTCCTCGACGGAAGTATCCAGCTCCGAGGCTACTCCCGTTTCACGAATCTCGACACTTACAGCCGGATCCCGAACGATACCGGAAGCCAGCTCGCGGACCCTTGCCAGCAGCGACTCACCGGAGCGTTTTGGTAATCGAATGCTTGCGATCGATTCTCTTGCTTCAATCACGGACGCATCCATTTGTCTGAGGATACTTTCGAGCTCGGCACGCGCACTCGCCGGTGCGGATTCTACCTTCTTCGCCGTTGCATCCAGCTGCCAGATCGCTCCCGAGAAGCCCTGCAGCAACGTATCGTGGAGGTCGCGGGCGATCCTTGTTCTCTCTGCAATTACCAGCTGGTGGCGATACTGGATCTGGTGAATTCGGAGTACATAGGCTGTCCACAATACTGCCGCGAATGTGAGAAAGGACAGGACCGCGAACCAGGGCTGCTGGTAAAAGTAGGCGCTCATAGCGAACGGAAGCAGGGTACTATTCCGATTCCACAACCCATCGCCGTTCGCTGCCTGGACTTCAAAGACGTAGTCGCGTGGCCGAAGGCTCGTATAGCTTGCAGACCGCCTGGTTCCTGACAAGATCCAATCGGAATCCAGACCTGCCAGACGGTAGCGGAACGCGACTTTTTCCGGAGCGTCGAAACTTGGGGCAGTGAACGTAAAGTCAACGTGGCGGACGTCGGGCGCCAGTCGCAGGGCTGTGCCAGGGAGAGAAGGCACACCATCGACTACAACCCCTTCGATCACCGGTGAAACCAGCGTTTCCTTGCGAAGAATTCTCACTGGGTCAAGCTCGCCAAGTGAGTGAGCAGAAGCAAAGAGCAGCATTCCGTTAGCCTTCTTGCGAATCTCGATAATCTCCGATTCGGGCAAGCCATCTTCTGCGCCGATGCTTAGCCCTTCAAGTGTTTTCTTTGCCCCTTTGTCGACCTGGTTAAAGGCGTCAAGCGAATAGGCATGGATACCGTTCCCAGTACCTATCCACATGCGCCGTGCGTCGTCCTCGGAGATTGAGGTAATCGCAGTTGCAGGCAACCCCTGTTTCGCACCGTAGGCCGTCAGGCGGTCGCCAAGCCAGCGGGTCAATCCATTGTTGGTGCCGCTCCAGACACTCCCGTCGCTACTTTGGAAAAGAGAGTGAACCGTCTCTGCCCCTCCGCTCAACTGGCCTGCAGGTTTCTCGAAGTTTCCATTGCGGAACCGGCTGACACCTCCCGCGTAAGCTCCTGCCCACACGTTGCCCTCCCGGTCCGCCAGCAAGGCCTCGGCCATATTGGTGCCGCCCGGCAATCCAAACCGGCTGATCGACTTGCCATCAAAAAAGTTAACGCCCATGATCGTGCCGATCCAGAAGTTATGGTTCCTGTCTTCTGCGACCTGAAACACCATGTTGTTGCTGAGCCCGTCACGTTCGGACAAGTTCTGAACGGTTCCCTTCCGGTATCGGTCTACCCCGGCCGAACTTGTCGATATCCACAGAGTGCCGGAAGAGTCTTCGAACAGACCGTACACGGAATTGGTTGACAGTCCGGAAGCCTTACTCAACAGCTTCCAGCGTCCTTCTGAGAAGTACCGCAATCCATGAGTCGCGGTTCCTATCCAAAGTGAGCCATCGGTAGCCGGAAGAAAAGTAGCGATCGTCGATTGCACTTCACGGTGCACGATCCGAAATTTGCTGCGCCTGAGCGAGTGCAGTCCGCCCTGCCTGGATCCTCCGAACCACAAGTTACCCTCTCGGTCCTCGATCATCGGCTGGGGTACCAGGCTCCGGAACGCCTCGACATCCTGAAACGCTTGAAATCGTTTCCCATCCCCGAGGAACACGCCGCTTTCTGTGCCCACCCAGACACGATCGGAACGGTCGCGAAAGATGTCCCAAACCATTGTGTCCGGCAGGCCAGCTTTGTCGTTCAGCAGCCGCACTTTCCCGTCACTAATCTCGGTGAGGCCCAGAGCTCCGGTAAGCCACGCGACACCATCCCGACGCAGATAGAAGCCGATCAGGTTCTGGTTCTGCATTTCCGCAGTAGAGAAGAAACGAATCACCTGGTCCTCGTGGAAGACGTACAGTCCCCGACCCGTCAAAACCCAGAGGTCTCCGTTTGCGGCTTCCCGAATCGCCCTGACCGAAGTGATCTTCACGCCGTTGACCGGCGGCATCGCGTGATATCGCCCTTTCTCCAGATAGCCCAACCCGCCACTCTTTCCGGTGATGCCCAGCCACACCCGCCCTCTTCGATCGGCGTGCGCCGTAAACACAGTCAGATCAGGCAAGCCAGCTTTGCGATCTAGGATCGTGAAGATGCCGCTCCGATATTGAAGAACGCCCAGTCCGAGAACGCCGGCAAGCAGGGTGCCGTCCGGTGTGCTGGTCAGGCAGGAGACGCTTAAACTCTGTGTCGTACCCGCTTCTACCGGACTAATAACGTGGAACCGGACACCGTCGAAGCGCGCCAGGCCGGCAGTCGTTCCCACCCATAGGTAACCCTTCCCGTCTTGCAGGAGAGCACGAATTGTGTTCGAAGGCAGACCGTCCGCGGTCGAGTAGAACTGGTGAATCCAGTCACCCGAGGATTCCATTCTTCCCGATGCCTTGACCAGACCAGGAATCAGCCAAATCAAACAGAATGCGAGACATCCGCAGGCCCCGGAAGGCGAAGTTTTCACTTGCTTCCGAAGTATCCCACGCCAGACTGGTATGCCGAACCTATCCGAAAGTAGGGGCTCGAGCCATCCAAAATGACGGGGAGAAACTCGAAACGTCCGTGTAGCGTGGAAGACGTGGCGGTCAAGTCGCTGCACTCAAGCCAAGGAGCGAATGAGAAGCATGTCCAGCATTCAGTCTGTCGAGCAACCTATCAATCTGAGGCTCGGTCTTCCTGCGATCAGCCGCGGTCAGTTACTGATTGATGGGAAGTGGCGCGACGCCGCCGATGGCGCAACGATGAATACGGTCGATCCCACGACCGAAGAAGTCATCACCAGCGTAGCGAAAGCTTCATCGGTCGATGCCGAAGCCGCCGTGAACGCCGCCTACACCGCTTTCGAAGAAGGGCCGTGGGGGCGCATGCATCATGAGGAGCGTGCGAAAATCCTGTTTCGCATGGCCGACCTGATGGATGAGCGTGCCGAAGACTTTGCCTCGAGAGAAGCAAGGGACATGGGCATGCCGTATCGGGACTTTCTCTCGATCATCATGCCCCACTGTTCGGGCTTGTTTCGTTTCTTCGGCGGCCTTGCTATGTCGGCGATGAATGGCGGGTACCGCTCCTCGTACGAGCACGACATCCGGATTCTCACGCGACGCGAGCCGCTGGGCGTAGTTGGCTGCATCACGCCATGGAACTTCCCTCTGGCCTTGACGTGCAGCAAGGTTGCGCCCGCACTGGCGGCCGGCAATTGCGTCGTCCATAAGCCAGCTTCAGACACTCCTCTTACCGCCCTCGCACTAGCCCAGGTAGCACTCGATGCCGGTGTTCCCAACGGCGTCTACAACCTGATTACCGGACCAGGCGGTTCCATCGGAGACGTGCTGGTGAAGCATACTCGCGTTGACAAGATCGCGTTCACAGGCTCTACAAGCGTTGGCCAGAACCTGATTCGCAATGGCGCCGAAACCGTGAAGCACATGACGATGGAACTCGGCGGAAAGTCGCCCAACATCATCTTTGCGGACGCGAATATCGATCAGGCGGTGCAGGCAGCCTTCTGGGGCATCTTCTGGAACAAGGGGGAAGTCTGCGTGGCAGGCTCGCGTCTGCTGGTGGAGCGGGGAGTCTACGACGAAGTTGTCGACAGACTCACCCGATTGGCCAAAGATGCCGTATTGGGCGATCCTTTCGAACCGGCGACACAGATCGGACCGATCGCGACGAAACCGGAGTACGACAAGATCCTCAGCTACATCGAGTCTGGAAAGGAATCTTCAGCAAGGCTGGTCGCCGGAGGCGGAACGCGCAAGATCGATGGCAAAGGTCTTTTCATCGAAGCTACTCTGTTCGCCGACGCGACAAACGATCTGAAGATTAGCCGGGAGGAGATTTTCGGACCGGTACTGCCGATCATTCCATTCGATACCGAGGAAGAGGCAATCCGCATGGCCAACGATACAGTCTACGGACTGGCATCTGGAATCCAGACCGGCGACTTACGACGCGCCCTGCGTCTGGCTGACAAGATCAAGGCCGGTACTGTGTGGCTGAATACCTGGCACAAGTACCATCCCAATGCGCCTTTTGGCGGATACAAAATGTCTGGCTATGGACGAGAGCAAGGTGCCGAGGCCCTCGAAAATTACACGCAGTATAAGACCATATGGGCAAACCTCGCAGAGTCCGGGGGAAAATAAGTCACTATGATCCGACTTACTACCCACTTAGTTAGTTGCATACTGCTGGCGCTTCCGGCTGCCTCGCAAAGTCTGCCTCCAATCTATGAGAAGACACCGTCGAAGTTGATGAAGGCCAGCCTCCGCGCCGAACTTCCCGCGAATACGTTTCTCGAGAACATCACGACCGCCCCGGATGGCCAGCTATACATCACCAGCCATCTTGATGGCCGCATTCTTCGTCTGGGCGCAACCGGAAAGCCGTTGGAGTTCGCTCGCATCGACGGTAAACTCGCGGGCATCGCAGCTTTTCCAGATGGAGGTTTCCTCCTGTCCGGCTGGACGAAAGAAGAGAAGGCTGCACTGTTCAAAGTTGACAGGGCTGGCCAGTCATCAGTGTTGACACTCATCGATGGAGGCATGTTTCTCAACGGAATCGCGCACTGGCGGGGCAATGAGTTTTTCGTGGCGGACTCGTACCGGGGTGCTATCTATCTCGTGAACGGCCAGACAGGTAGATATTCGGTGTGGCTGGCGAGCGACGCATTGGTTCGCGCAAGCACTGCCGATCCCACGCCGGGCGTCAACGGGCTGAAGGTCTTTGGGGGTGCTTTGTATGCCTCCAACTCAGCGAAGCAACAACTGCTGCGGATTTCAATCGAATCGAGCGGAAAGCCCGGCACCGTGCGCGTTGTCAGTTCTCCAAACAACCTTGACGACTTCGCCTTTGACTCAAAAGGCAATCTTTACGGCGCAACTCACATTTACAACAGCGTCGTGATGGTGACTCCTGATGGGAAGACTACGGTGGTCGCCGACATCGCGTCCGGAGCCGCAGGTAGCACTGCTTTGACTTTCGGGCGGACCAGTTCTGACCGAACTAAGATCTACGTTGTCACTAATGGCGGCATGTCTCTGCCACCGGCAGGCGGCGTCCAGACGGCCAAAGTAATTGCGCTGTCAGCCGAAGTCGACGGATACCAGGTTCGATAAGGGAATCAGATGAGAATCGGAATCATCGGAACAGGGAAGGTCGGCACGGGCCTCGCCGGTATTTGGACAGCGAATGGGCACGAGGTGCTTCTGGGGGCGCGAAACCCTGAAAAGGTCGCCTCGGAAATTGCAGCTCTGGGCAACAAAGCACGTGCGGGGACTGTGAGAGAAGCGGCAGCGTTCGGGGAAGTGGTCGTTCTCGCAGTGCAGTTCTGGAATGTCCAGGATGCTCTGCAGAATGCTGGCAGTCTCAACGGTAAGATTCTGTTCAGTTGTGTCAATGCGCTAAAGCAGGACTACAGCGGTCTCGCTCTCGGCACGACCACATCAGCCGCAGAGGAGATTGCAAAGCTCGCTCCGGCGGCGAGAGTTGTTTCAGGCCTGCCTCCATTTGCCGAACTGCTGCATTCAGCCCCGGCGCTGGTTGCCGGAGAGAAGGGAACTCTCTTTGTCGCGGGCGACGATACCGAAGCTAAGGCCATCGTCCGGGACTTGCTCGCCGAGACGG
>JACMLA010000518.1 GCA_014379815.1 Bryobacteraceae bacterium
ACAAATCCATGCCCCCTACCTGCGTGCTCTTCCAGATACTTTTTGCCTGATACGAGGTCGCTCCCAGTGGGCTCGCGAACTTCCTTCACGGGTGACGATTACTCGCAAATCGATCTCAGGCAGAATTCTCGAAGTTCTGGTGGGAGGGCAAAGGGTTTCTGCCGAGAGGTTCCCAAGTAACTTGTTCGAACTGCAATCCGGAGGGCAGCGAGCTAGCGGTTTTGGTGCCGGGAACGGCGTGGGTTTGTGCCAGGTCGGAGCGGAAGAACGCGGGAAGGCAGGCCACACCTACGAAACAATCCTCGCCCACTATTACCCGGGAACAAGCCTGGGAATCGCGGGGTCTGGCATGCGCTGGCAAAGGTGGACCTCCGAGCGATTGGCCGTCCTGGCTACGTCCGACGCAGCGATTAGAGAACTTGGGCCGCTGGCAGAGAGGAGTCTCGCGAGGGCGGAAGATGTGTCCGGACTCCAGGCGAGGCATCGGCCTACGATCTATGTTTATCCCACCTTGCAAATCTACCGGGATGCCACTCCTGACGGCGGCACGGTCGCGGCAACCACCACTGGCAATGTGATTAGGATGCAGCCCTCAAGTCTTCTTCGATCGAAGGGAATTCTGGAATCTACGCTGCTTCACGAAATGCTGCATACCTTGATCGAATCGAATGCGCACCCATCAGTACCCGTATGGTTCCGCGAGGGTCTTGCCCAGACTCTGGGAGGAAGCTCTCGTTCTCCCCGGGTGCGAGGACTCATCCGGCAGTATGGTCAGCCTGCACTTCTAAGCTGGCTTGCGGCGGGTTTACCGGCAGCCGTTTCACGTGGTGCGCAAACGCCAGCAGGGTCGCCAGGGCAACAGAGTAAGCAAGCAAAAACCGGACGCCCAAACTAATGCTTTGCAGCGGCAATCCAGGCAGTGCAGGGACGAATTGAACCAGCGTAGTGGGAATGACAACGAGACCTGTTGCGAGACCGGCGAACATAGCCCAGTAACGCCAGTTTGTTAGTAGCGAAATACGCCCAAGCAGCAGCACGGGAATCAACAAGGCAAAGAAGAAAGTAAGGGCGCCTCGCAGAACCCATACGTTGACTGCAGCAGGCATTAACGAAGCCAGGCAAGCAGTTCCGAAAGCTATAAACACGAAGAGCGCGGGTCTCCAGAGCGGGCCGCCGAATGCAAGTAAAACGAGGCTGGAGAGCAAGCAGAGGACTACCAAACCGACAATCACCGATAGCACTAAATCGCCGACATTTCGTTCCGCAATCCCGAGCCAGACCCACACCAGCCACAACACCAGAGGATACCCAAGCAGCTGCCCAATCACCGGCAGGTGTCTCCTCATTGCACTTCCAGAACGCGGCTCTCGGAGGTTGCGAAGATACCGGGCTGATACATCGGCGAAACCCGGGCCGGAGGTACACGAAACTTGCCCGAGTTCGTAATCTTCAGCAAGTAGGTCTGGTCACTGCCTTCCTTTAGCATCCACCTCTGGAACAGGGCCATCCTGTCGTCGTGAAGTTCGCGACGCGCTGACCATCGGGACCACCAATCCGGTTTCTCGGCCAGGTCATACAAGTCGTCGCGGGATACAAACTCCGAACCAGAAGGAATGGGATCTTCCGTCAGCAAATACTGGCCACCGTTTCCGCGAAGCTTCAAACGAACGGCGACCACGTCGCCTTTAGCAAGCGCACCTTCGAGAGGAATGAGGCGATGCACGACTTTGTCCCCTTGCTTATCAGGTTGCAGCCTGAAATATTCCCGACTGATTGCAGGGGCCGAACTGCCGGAGCTTGTGAGCTTTTCGGCAGTACTGTAGTAAGTCGATTGCGCGCTCCAGTAGAGCCGCCCGGCGGCACTCTTAGTGACGACGACCTTTTCAAGGCCGTTCCCAGGCACCCGGATTGTCCACGGCTCCGGTGTCGTGATCTGCCGCGACCCAAGGTTTTGTCCATTCAGCGTTACCGTTGCCGTGTAATCTGGCTGCAGTTCTTTGCTTGCCTTCAGGTAATCCGTCAGGCCGAAGATGACCATTGCCGTCTGCTTGGTGGATGACCAGTAATAGCCCTGATCGCGGTGAGTCATCAGATACAAAGCCGCTTTTGGGAGTAGGTCTGAATCGGGTGCTTGCGAAACAAGAAACTTCAGGACGAAGGCCGTAGCTTCCGGGGTGGTAGCGACATCGATGCCCAGCAGCGTGTCGGTCTTCACCTCCCACCAGGCTTCCCGGTCCGTACTCCTAGCCTCTCGCGCAAGCCGCTGCGCAAGCTCTTGCTTTTTCGCCGAATCTCCAAGTGCAAGACCTAGTAAGGCTGCGCCAGACGCGGACAGCTCCGAACGTTGAGACCATACCGAATCCAGCAAAGGCGCATGAGGCTGACCTGCGAGGCTAAGGGCATACGCGACATAAGCCAACAAGTCCTGAGCGGGTTTCTCTTTAGTCTTCGGCAACTCAGTCTTCAGCCAGGTAGCAGCACTCTCCAGTGAGTTTGACTTTAAAGTGTAGCCAGCTGCTCGCGCCTGCGCCAGTCCCGAAACGACATAGGCCGTCATGAATACGGAGCTGTCATCGGTCTGCCACCAGCCCCAACCGCCATCTTCATGCTGATAGCTATACAGTCGTTCGAGACCTGCCCGTGTTTTCCGCAGAGCCTCGGCTTCATTGACCCCTGCCTTTATCCCGAGCACTTTCGTCGCCTGCGAAACAATCACGTTGGGCAGGAAGCTGGACATGGTCTGCTCGGTACATCCGTAAGGAAATGTCAGCAGGTAGTCAAGCGCAGAGAACATGGTCCCCGCAACCGAAGGACTCACCGTAATCTCAACCATGCGGCTAGCCGGATTCGAGTCGTCGGGGAATCGCAACTCTGTCTCAGCCGTTGTCCCGGAATCGAGCAGCCCCGTCCGCGATTCACTTAACTTCACGCCGTAAGGATTGACGGGCACAGTGAGTTCCAGCGCATCCGACTCTTCATCCGTTAGAGCTTTACCCAGCAGCACAGCCGACCCTGGAGCGTTTGCCCGCACCTTGTAAAGGACCTGCTGGACACCCCGCGAGGGAACCGTCACGTCCCGAGTTCCGCCGTCAATCAGCTCAAGTCCCTTCGCCTCCAGTGAGACGCGAACCGTTTTGTCCGAAGCCAGGTAGTTCTGGACGATTGCGGCAATCGTGACCTCGTCTCCCTGCATAAAGAACCGGGGCGTTGTGAGCCGGAGAATCACGTTCTTGCGCACGATCGTTTTATCGACCGCGCTACCGACACGGGTATCGGCAGTGATTCCCCGCGCAGTCGCTCTCCAGGTGGTTAACGCATCCGGAAACTCGACCGGAACCACAGCACGTCCCGACGCTCCGGTGCGGACATCCGCAAGCCAGTACAGGGTATCGGGGAACGCTTTTCTCACTCGTGGGTCCACGAACTTCTCGGGCTTCAACTGTGCCAGCCTTGGTTTGCTGAAGGACATCGCAAGCTCCATCCGTCTCTTGCCAGACGATCCCGAGAACATGTAATGCAGAGACGTGGTGGTCTGCACTCCCGAGAATCGTCTCCCATAAAAGAACTGCGTAATGTCCTGCACGGACTCCCGCCGGATGGCATAAATCGCTTCATCCACCACCCCAAGGCTTACCTCGGTATCTGCGGGGCGACCCGCGGCATCCTTCGCCTCGATGGTGTACGTGCCCTTCTCTCCGGGCTGGAACTGAGACTTCGATGCCTTGACAGATACGTCCAGCTTCTGTGCGACAGGCGGCACCTTCAGACTCTTCAAACCGGAATACAGCTGCCCATCTCTTACGACAGTTGCACTGACATAGATGTTGGGAGCATAGGAGTCCTCGATCGGCACTTCGAGGGTTGCGGTTGGACCTTTTGCATTCACAACCTTGCTGAAGATTACGCCGCTGCTCTCGGCCGTCAGCCATATGGAAGCAGCGGGCACACCCGTGACGATCAGCAGCCTGGCTCTCTCCCCTGCCTTGTAGCTTTTCTTGTCTGAGATGATCTCGATCCTTTGCTGTTGTCCCCAGTCGGCATACAAGCCGCTTACCCCGCTAACCCATAGATGAGAGGTCGATTCTGTTGTCCGGCCGTCAACATCCTTCGCGATCACCTGTGCTTCCAAAGACCCACTCGTAACTGGTAAACTGGCGGTCCCAAGTCCATTGGCGTCGGTTCGTCCGGACGTAGTCGCGATCACGTTGCCCTTTTTCTTCAGCTTTGCTTCGAACGCAATATCCGGGACAGCCTTGCCGTCGTAATCTTTGGTTTCCACCTTGAGGTTTGCTTGCTGGCCGGAGTCGTAGACGTACCGATCCGGATCGACCCGGACGTAAAAACGTGCCCGTGTCGCGGTGATCCAGCCAGTGCCAGAAACTTCCCGATTGGCCTCATCCGTTACCCTTGCTTCGATCCGGTAACGGAGATCATACCCGGTCTTCTCCGACGCGAACTCCACGTTGAGCATTCCATTCGCGTCCAGCTTGCCTTCCTGCTCAAGCATCTGTTCGTTAGCGAGGTATTCGTCCTGCGCGTCAGTAGAGGAAGATTCGTCTTCTTCATCCTGGTCATACCAGGGCGGCCAGTAGCGGGACCGGTGCACGACATACTTAACTTTTGCTCCGGGAACAGGCTCTCCGAAGTAGTAACGAGCCTGGATTGTCGCCCGCACCGTTTCGCCCTGAAGCACGCGAACGCTGCCCGGCGTCACGCGCACTTCGTATTCAGGTTTGCGATACTCCTCCACATGGAAACCGGTGTTGCCAGCGTAGTTCTCGCCACTCCGCACGGAGACGCTGTAGTAGCCAAGCGCAGTCGTTTCAGACAACGTCAACTCCCCCTTTACCGATCCAACACTGTTGGGAAGAAGCGAGCGTTTCAAGACCTCCTTGCCTTCAGGATCTTCCACGGTCACCTCAACAGGGGCTGCCAGCGGCAAATCGAAACCCAGAGGACGAACCTGACGGAGTACAGCCTTGAAGCGCATCTGATGTCCAGGCCGGTATACCGGACGGTCGGTATACACATAAGCCGTCAGGGTCGGGTCTCCGGCTGACTGTCTGAGCTGCCACTCGCCTACAGGAAGTGGGGCATAGTCGTTGCCCCGGATTGCCAGCAACATCAGATTTCGGTCGAGACCTTCCTGCGTCTTGCCAAGTTTCGGGCGAAGGTCCGCGAGGCCAGTGGTATCGGGCTTCGTACGCAAGACTTCCTGGTGATTGCTCCAGCCTGCGATCTCCGCATCCACAACCGGTTGCCCGGACTTCCGGTCTACCACTCGCGCCAGAATGCCGCTACTGCTGGTCTTCGTCAGCATGACCAGATCAGTGACGCAAACGATGGTGTAAGCCTGCAACTTGCCGTCCGTGGCTTCTACAAGGTAAACGCCCCTCTCTTTTGTGTCGACGTCCACCTGAGCGGATTCCCAGTCCCGCGCAACCTGAAAAGGCTGCTCCCACGTGGCTACCAGTTGCTGCTGATTCAATACGGGAATGTCTGCGTACTCAGTAACTGCGGACGGCCCCGCCTTTCGGGAAGCCAGGCGTTGTGCCTCCTGAGACCTGACAAGAGAAGCCCGGATCACCTCGCGTGAGTCCTGTGGGAACTGCCGTCGAAAGACGTTGCGAAATGCCGCCCGTGACCCGGCCTTCCAGCGATGGTATTTCTCAAGTGTCGTAAGCGCCCGCACCGGGCGATGCGACTGACCTCCAAACTGGTTAGGGTCGTCCAGATTGCGAAAGAACTTCTCGACGTCCTTCACTTTGTAAAGGCGAAACTGCAGCTTCTGAAAACCTCTGCCCCATAGCCTGACCCTCGCTTTTTCGCCCAGGCCGAAGGTGCGATCCGTGCTTAGCGTGAAGGTGGTGCTTCCTTCCTCCATCTGCGCAATGCCCGGAACCAGAAGCAGCAAAATCAGCGGCAGAAAACGAATCGATAAGCGATGCATCAGGAATCCTGTCTGAGTATGTTCCAGCGGTAGACGCCAAGAAAATTACCGTTACCTGGCAGAGGCCGCCATTTTGGGAGTTCATGACGCAGCAGCTCAGGAATCGTAGGGCCGCGAAGTTCACCTCTGTTGGCTCCAATCGGTCCTGTATGGTACACCACTCGATTCGCGGAGGCTACGATCATCGCGTGGAAAGGTGACTTCTGGTCTGGCTGGCGAAAGAACAACAGGTCACCCGGCTCAGCCTGAAGGATGTCGCGTGAGATGAAATGCGTGTTGAATCTGCGCAAACTATCAGCGTCGGCGAACTCGGCATGACCGGTTCCGGTCAGGAACACTCGCGCTCCCAGAGGCGTCCACGGAAACTGATATTTGCTGATTTGCCGACCCTCATGCTCCCGAAGCGCTCCACGGTAGGCAAAACGCAGCAGAGCCGAGCAATCGTTTACCTCTTTTTCGTCGCTGGCCTTTAGCGCAATTGCGACGAAGTTGTGCACGAAGGTACTGGCGTCGCCTGCGTCATCCAGTCTTAAGAAATCGGGGGTTCCGTCACCGTACCGGTCGTTCCAGAAAGGTGTGATCGCGATGCTGACTCGCACGGCAGGAGCGCCACTCTCCACCGCTTCGATTACGACAGTGCCCGGGACAATACCTGCTCGTAAGATGTTCCGCTCGAGCCGCCCCGAGTGCTCGCCCTCCACAATTTGCAGAACAGACTTGCTCGACGTCTCGACAATCGCGCGGCTAAAGCCATCGGCAGGTAATTTCGATTCGCTGATCCGGATGCGCAACGGTTCGCGCGTGCCGCAGGACAGCAGCAGCAGGCAGGCGATTATTACTCCTGGTGTCGCGCGCACCGGCTATCAGGGTATCGCGACTGAGTTGTCTACTGGCCAAGTTCATGGCAGACATTGCACTCGGTAGAAGCGCGCCGTTGCCGGTGACATTCAATGCAAGCGTCCATACCGGTCGAGACCTCTTTCAACAGCACATCCCGTTGTTCGACAGGACCGTGGCAGGACGCGCACGCGACCTTACCGTTGGCATGCTTCTGATGACTGAAGACGGCAAAATCGGGAAGCTTATAGACCCTCACCCACGGCACCGGAATCTTCGCCTGCACGAGTTGGCGCAGGGCCACGATGGATGGACTGTCGCGCTTGACAGCACGATGACACGTCATGCAGTCCCCACCAGACGGAAGCGTGGCGCGTGCGGCTGTGATTGCGGTTTTGTGACAGGAGACACAAGGCGAGCCAGCACCGGCGTGCACTTTGTGGCTAAATGCTATCGGTTGAGGTGCTACCTCGACAGGCAGCTTCTCTTCCCTGCTCTTGTAATCTGCGAGATTCCGGGCGACCAGTGGAATCGGTTCCGCCGACGTTAACAGCGGCTGATTCCCATCGCTCTTTTTCGGCAGAGCAAACACCATCAGTTTGCTTTCCCACGTCTTGTTGTATTTATTCCCGCCTCCGGCAGCGATAGCCACATACTGCCTGCCGGATTTTGAACCCATCCACGTCATTGGCGTGGCATGTCCGCTGCCAAGCAGACGGGTGACCCACAACTCCTTCCCAGTGTCTTTGTCAAACGCGCGGAACTTGCCGTCGTTGGTGGCGGCGATGAAGACCAGACCACCGCCGGTCACGATCGATCCCCCAAGGTTCGGTGTACCGGTTTTTGGAATGCCCCTTTTCGTCAGCTCATCAAACTCGCCGAGCCGGACGCGCCATCGAAACTCACCCTTATTCATGTCTATCGCCGTGAGAGATCCCCACGGCGGCTCCTGACAGGGGTAGTTGTTGCTGTCCCAGAATCGCCCGAAACCCTGATTCCGAAACGGCAGCTTCGCATCGTCCGGTCTGCGCAGCAATTTCGTAAACGCACCAACGTCCATGGAATTCACATATAAGGTTCCGGTTGCGGGATCGAAAGAGCCGCCTCCCCAGTTAGCTCCGCCGTTGGTCCCTCGAAAGAATACAGTTGGTTTCTCGGTCACGGGCCGGAACAAGTCTCCCTCGGTGTCGGCACCTTTCATTCGCTCCAGGCAGTCCGCCGTGGATTCGGGCGTGACTTTCGTCAGCTCCGATAGCGAAAAGCTCTGGCGCGCAAAGGGCGGAGGTCGCACGGGCCGTGGCTGAGTCTTTGAGGTCAGTTCTCCGGGTATCGGACTCGGTGGAATGGATTTCTCCTCAATAGGGAAGACCGGCTTACCTGTAGCCCGATCGAACG
>JACMLA010000519.1 GCA_014379815.1 Bryobacteraceae bacterium
ACCGTTAGGCCATAGCAGTTCGGTGTGTGGCTGGGCGAAAGCCACTGCTGCGGTAACGATCAGTCCTGCTGCGATGTGTCTCATTGAAACGCACTCTCCTCTACGATGAGTTCCCCTTTGTCGGCATCCAGCGTAGCGTTGACGCCAATTGGCAAAGTCATCTGATCCTGTGTGTGTCCAATCGTTAGCCCCGTGAGTACAGGAATGCTAAGCTTACCCAGGATCTCATCCAGGACCTCGCCCAGCAACAGGGTGCCCGAGGAAAACGAAGGTCGATAATCGCGTGGCGAACAGCCATTGCACTCTCCGAATACGATCCCGGCCGCGGCCTGCAATTTGCCGGCGAGCCTGAGATTGGTCAGCATGCGATCTACGCTGTAAGGCTGTTCCTCGACATCTTCGATGAAAAAGATCTTGCCCCGCGTATCGATCTCAAACGGCGTGCCCATAGTTGCGAGGATCAGTGACAAATTGCCACCCATTAGCTGTCCCGTCGCGCGTCCGCCACGAATCGTCCGTACGGTGTGATCGGGGCGCAACGTGTTGCTCTCTTCAGGATTGCGAAGGACTCCCAGAGGTTGTTTCTCGAACAGAGCCTTCTTGAGGTGCCGGACGGTATAGTCTGTGAAGCCCGACAGCATCGTAGGCCCGTGAAAGGTAACCATGCCGCACTTTCGGCTAATCGCGAGGTGCATTGCCGTGATGTCGCTATAGCCGACAAAGACCTTCGGGTTGCGCCGGATCAGATCGTAGTCGATCCGGTCAAGAAGTTGTCCCGAACCATAACCACCGCGTATCGGAAATACGGCTTTCGTGTCGCCGTCGGCGAAGGCCGCATGAAGATCGTCGAGCCGCTCCTGAATGGTTCCACCTACGTAGCCAAACTTCTTGCGGGCATTACCGTACCACCTGGGCTTCAGTCCAAAATACCGGACCGTGCGTTCTGCTGTGGCAACCGCATCCGGGTCGGTGACTGAAGTCGAGGGAGTAATCATCCCAACTGTGTCGCCATCTTTGAGTACAGCGGGCTTGATCATACGTGGGCCTGAACTTTGCCCTCCGATCGCCGAAGCCGCGCCAAGGGAGGCCAGAACTGTTCTTCGCGTCATGGGCTGTGTAAACTCCCAGTATGCGGGGCACAGTATTGCAGATCAATCGTTCCAAAGGCGGAATCCCAAAAACTCCTGTCGAAAAAGCATTAGTCTCGCATCGCGGGGTGGATGGAGACGACTGGGCACACCCGAAGTTCCACGGCGGTCCTAAGCAGGCTCTGCTCCTGATTACCACCGAATCTCTGGCTGAGTTGAAGCTATTGGGATACGATTTGTTCCCCGGTGCCCTTGGCGAAAATCTCACCATCACCGGAATGGATCGTCGCGAGTGGCGAGCCGGCCAGCGATTCCGCGCTGGTGAAGTCCTACTCGAACTGACGAAATTGCGTCAGCCTTGCGCGACATTGAACCCATACGGGCAAGGCATTCAGGGCCACCTTTACGACGCGCTCTGCAAACAGGGCGATCCATCGTCTCCAGTGTGGGCCCGGGGTGGCTTCTATGCCTCCATCGTACAAACGGGAACAATTCATCCAGGGGATAAAATCGAGCTGGAAGACTAAGTCCGTCTTTCGCTTGAATGACGGTCACGCTCCAGCGCTCCCAGGTCCTCGCCAGCCTTGCCGAATATAGCCGCTTTCTGAGCGACGCAGTCCGTCATCACCCGACGTGGCTGGACGACTTCCCTGACTCCTCCGCACTGGAGCACGGCCTTTCCGCCCGCGCCATGGCTAACACTCTGGACTCCTTGCTACCGGCTGGTGTGCCGGAGCCCGGAACATTAGCCCTCTTTCGTAAACGTCAGCTAGTCCGGATTCTGTTGCGTGATGTCCTCGGCTTTGCATCCCTTCCCGCAATCGCGGAAGAGTTGTCAAATCTTGCTGACGCAATCATCGGCGTAGCGTTCGAGCGAATCTGCCCTGCTTCCACAATGTCGGTCATCGCGCTTGGCAAACTTGGTGGGCGCGAGCTCAACTACAGTTCCGACATCGACCTGATGTTTGTCTTCAACGGAACTAACGCTGAACGCGAGTTCTTTACCAAAGCCGCGATTGACCTGACGCGGGTTCTGTCGGCATACACGCCCGATGGTATCTGCTACCGTGTCGATCTTCGTCTCCGGCCCGACGGTTCGCTGGGTGAGGCGTGCATTTCGCTCGATGCGGCGAAGCAATATTACGCAACGCGTGCCCGGGACTGGGAACTGCAGATGCTGATCAAGGCTCGCGTTTGCGGTGGAGACGGCAACCCGGGCAGGGAACTACTGGAGTTCGTCGAGCCGCGAATCTACTCGTCAACCCTCGACTTCTCCGCCGTAGAAGCGCTGTCGGAAACCCGTGAGCGAATTCATGAAAAGCTCACGGCCAAGCGACGCGGCTTCCGCTCCGGCCTCGATATCAAACTCGCTCGTGGTGGTATCCGGGATATCGAGTTCCTCGTGCAGTGTCTGCAAAGACTCCACGGAGGTCGTGAACCCTGGGTCCGCCACGGGGGTACTCTGCTAGCTCTGAACCGTCTGGCCAATAAGAATCTGATCTCTGCGTCGGAACACGCTCGCCTCGCTCATGCCTACGAATTTCTGAGACATCTGGAGCATCGCCTGCAGTTCTGGGACGATCGGCAAACTCACTCGTTACCCGCAGGTAACGACGACCTCGACAGTCTCGCCCGCCGTATGCCCGTTACTGAGATTGGACCCAGACCCTCGGGCGACAAGCTTCTTGGAAAGCTGAGGACCTGTCTGGATAATGTCTACGAGACGTACGAGCGCGTCATTCACTCCCAACAGCCGCTATATTACGGTGCTCCGGCTATCACCGACAGGGTGGAGACGAATGCGATTCGGTTCCTCGATCAGAGGGCTCCTGCAATCGCCGCGATTCTTCAGGACCGGCCTCTCAGACGCGGCAGCGAAGTCTTTGAAGCATTTCTCGACCGTATGCTCGAAGACCCCAGCTCCCTTCAAATGCTGAACAGCAACGCCGATCTGACTTCGGTCGTTCTCGACATATTTGAGAACAGTCCCTATTACGCCGGCGAACTGGCGCGCCGTCCCTCGCTTCTCGAGGCAATTGCGAGCCCGACGGACGCCAGATTCGAGGACGCCACACAACTGCGCCAGTACTTTCGCCGCGAGATGCTCCGCATCCAGGCGGCGAGCCTTACTGGAACGGTTCCTATCTTCGAAACACTTGGTCAAACCTCCGACCTGGCTGATACCGCAATTTCCACCGCGTACGCCCTCGCAATCCAGGAGGTCTCGAAGACCCGTCCGCAAGACGGCAGCTACCAGCAGCGCGACCAGATGATGGTGATTGCACTGGGTCGCCTGGGTATGCGGGAATTCGATCTCGGCTCCGATGCCGACCTGGTTTTTGTTTTAGCCGACGACCATGCAGGAGAAATTACGTTCTGGACTCGTGTCGCCGAATCCATGATCGACATCATCAGCGCCTACACCGGAGACGGGGTGATGTTCTCTGTCGACACACGTCTACGTCCAAGCGGACGCGAAGGCACTCTTGTCCAGACTGTCGGCGCATGCTGCGAATATCTCGCCCACCGGGCCGAAGCGTGGGAGGGTATTACATGGATGAAGTCCAGGTGTGTAGCCGGAAACACCGCCAGGTCAATCGAGTTCCTGCATGAACTGCAGCAAGTAGACTGGAGGCGCTACGGTCAGAGCGGACGGTCCCGCAGCGCGTTGCGAGAGATGCGGATGCGGCTGGAAAGCGAGCAGGGTTCCAGCAATCCCCTGAAGGCCGGTCCCGGAGGATATTACGACATAGAT
>JACMLA010000066.1 GCA_014379815.1 Bryobacteraceae bacterium
GCCGGACCTGCCAGGAGTCGAGCGCATGATCGGACTGCTAATCAACACGCTACCAATGCGTGTTCGTGTCGACCCGGGAGAGAACTTGGTCGCATGGCTGCGCGCCATGCAGAACCAGCACACGCGGATGCGTGAGTTCAGCTTTTGCTCCCTCGTAGATATTCAAGGCTTAAGTCAGATTCCCCGTGGCACTCCCCTGTTCGAAACGTTGGTGGTCTTCGAAAATTACCCGATGAAGTTCGGACTTCCAGGAAAAACAGGAAAAACACCTGCCTTCGAGTTCGAGCTTTTCGAGCAGCCAAGTTGTCCCGTAGAACTGATCTCGGAGGTCAGCGACGGTAGCCTGAACTTACGTCTTCTATACAGCGAAAGTGCCTTGGAAGAGGGAGCCGCCTCGCGCATCCTCGCCGGATTAAACCACTTGCTATCGAGGTTCGCTGAAGGTGAAAACCTCTTACTTTCGGATCTGGATCTGCTGGCTAAGGGCGAGCGAAAACAGATCCTGGAAGAATGGAACGACACAGCGCGACAATGGCCGCCGTACGCCAGCATGGCTGCGCTTCTGGAAGAGCAAACGGCACAAAACCCTAACGAAGTAGCGGTCGAGTTCCGCGACGAGCGTGTCACATTCGGAGAGCTCAACGCGCGTGCAAACTATCTCGCTCTCGAGCTACAAAAGCGCGGAGTTGGACCGGAGTCCGCCGTAGCAATCTGGCAGAAGCGCCGGATCGCAATGGTTGTTTCCCTGTGGGCTGTGTGGAAAGCCGGCGGCGCGTACGTTCCCCTTGATGTCGACTGGCCCAAAGAGCGTCTCCAGTGGATTCTCGAAGAGTCTGAAGCAGCAGTGGTGCTGGTAGAAGAGGACTGGGACCAGGGTTTGGATGAACAGTGGCGCGACCGGTGCATTATAGTAGGGGCCGCAACCGGAGAAGCAGAAAACCTCAAACCGCTTGCGACCGGGCAGAATCTCGCCTACATAATCTACACGTCCGGTTCGACGGGTCGGCCCAAGGGAGTTATGATCCCGCATGGAGCTGCGTTGAACTATGTGCAGTATGCGAGGGAAGCATATGGTCTAAGCAAGGAGTCAAGTGAGGGCGGATCACTGGTAGCCTCGCCACTGGCATTCGATCTAACGGTCACCAGTGTGATCGTACCGTTGTGCGCGGGTCGGAAAGTCAAACTCCTCGAAGAAGGACAAGAACTTGAAGAACTGGCGCGAGAGGTAACCAGCGGCACGCCCGGCTTAGTGAAAATCACTCCAGCCCACCTAAAAGGCTTGCGCGCGTTGCTAGGCGAGGAAAAGCCGCAAGGCAACGGGAAGTGGGTAGTGGGAGGCGAAGCCCTGCGCTGGGAGCTATTGCAGGGCTGGGCGGGAGTGCAGGTTGTAAATGAGTATGGGCCAACAGAAGCAACTGTAGGCTGCACCGTATACGAGACCGCAAGTGGCTCTGCGCAGCCGGGCGACGTGCCGATAGGCAGACCTATAGCGAATACCCAACTGTATGTACTGGACGCGAGTCTTCAGGCGGTAGGCGTTGGAGTGGAAGGCGAACTATACATCGCTGGAGCGGGGCTGGCGCGCGGTTACAGGAAGAAGGCCGACCTGACAGCAGAGAGGTTCCTCCCCGACCCGTTTGGGAAAACAGGACAGCGAATGTACCGTACGGGGGACCGTGCCCGTTGGCGGCCTGACGGCAACCTGGAGTATCTGGGACGGGCTGACGAGCAGGTGAAGATCCGGGGCTACCGGATTGAACTCGGCGAGATTGAAACGAAACTGCGGGAGATCCCTGGCGTGCGGGATGCGGCAGTTTTGGCGCGTGAGGACAAAGGCGCGGAGAAGCACCTGGTGGGCTACGTAGTAACGTCAGAGGAAAAGCCAGGCGCGGAAGAGCTGAAGAGGGAGCTGGCGAGCAGCCTTCCTGAATACATGATTCCCAATGCCTATGTCTTCCTGCCCGCAATCCCGCTGACAGCCAATGGCAAAGTAGACCGCCGCGCTCTGCCCCCTCCCCAGCGACACGAAGCGGAGCTGGAATACATAGCACCGCAGACCACTGTCGAGGAGAAGCTCTGCGAAATCTGGGCCGAGGTTCTGGGCGTGGAGCGCGTCGGCATCGATGACGATTTCTTTGCTCTCGGCGGTCATTCGCTTACTGCTCTCCAGGTCATTTCCCGCGTCCAGTCCGCTTTTGACGTCCGCTTTTCAGCCCGGCTAATTTTCGAAAGCGCCACCGTTCGCCAGGCCGCCGTCTGTGTAGAAGACGCCCTTCTCTCGGAGATCGAAAACATCCCCGATGAGGAAGTCGCGTCCTATCTCTTAGATTCGGGCCACCCAGTCGCACCCATCAGGCAGTAAAACCAATTAGGCAATGACTCCTCCCGGCAGTCTCCCCACGCGGTTCGATACGCTATCCCCGGCCAGGCGAGCGCTGCTGGAACAGCGGATGCGCGGCACTCACTCGCGGATTGAATCCACCGCCGTTAAACCGTCAAGACCCGCTGCGATCCCTCTCTCTTTTGCGCAGCAAAGGCTTTGGGTCGTACATCAGCTCTCACCCGACTCCGCGGCATATCACGTACCGATCGCGCTCCGCTTTCGGACGCCAATACAGACCGCGGCGCTCGATAGGGCTCTGGCCTCCATGATTCGTCAACACGAGATCCTCCGGACTCGCTTCGAGATTTCCGAAGGAGGCGTTCCGGTACAAGTAATCGATCCGCCGCCTCCTGGCC
>JACMLA010000520.1 GCA_014379815.1 Bryobacteraceae bacterium
ACACCGAGCCCGCCGCCTCCGATTGCCGAAGCTATCGTCGCTGTTCCGATCGTTGTTACGGTAGCAATCCGGATGCCCGCCGTTATGGATGGAATCGCCAGAGGCAGTTCCACTTGAAACAGGACCTGGCGCCCTGTCATGCCCATTGCGATTGCCGACTCCCGGACGGATTTATCGACTCCCGCTATCCCGACGATCGCGTTTCGTAAGAGCGGCAACAAGGCGTAAAGAACAAGTACCGTCACCGCTGTTCGTTTACCGATCCCTCCAATCAGCGGGAGTGGCAGGAGCAGACCAAAAAGCGCGAGGCTAGGAACGGCCTGCGTGATATTTGCCGCGTTCAGGGCTATGCGGCTGGCGAGAGGTCTGCGACTCAGCCACACGGCCGATGGTAGTGCGATAACGATAGCGATGGAGATCGCAAGCAGGGTCAGGAAGAGATGTTCTGCGGCAAGGGAGAGTACTTCCTCCCAGAGTTCGGCGGTCATGCTGCCTGTTCGAGGCTGGCTCGAAATGCCTTGACTTCGCTTGACCCAGCGGAGAGAAACTCGTCGGGTGTCCCCAGAAACTCAAGCATTCCATCCATTAACAGAGCAATCCGCGTCGCCATCATCAGCGCTTCCCGCACGTCGTGAGTCACGAAGAGTGAAGTCTTCCGCAGCTCATTCCGCAACTGCCGGAATTGCTTCTGCAGATCGAATCTGGTGATAGGGTCGAGAGCTCCAAAGGGCTCGTCGAGAAGCAGCAGAGCCGGGTCGGCGGCAAGAGCTCTGGCGATGCCGATACGCTGACGCTGTCCTCCGGAGAGTTCCCGGGGATAGCGACCTGCGTAGTCCTCCGGAGTAAGTCCGACTAAGTTCAGAAGCTCACTTACTCGCGTTTCGATTCGACTCTCTGGCCATTTCTCAAGACGCGGCACAAGACCGACATTCTGGGCGACCGTGAAGTGAGGAAACAGCCCGGCATCCTGAATCACATAACCGATTTTGCGCCGCGTCCGGATCAGATCCAGGCGCTGTAGTGACTCACCGTTGAACAGGACGTCGCCTGAGGAGGGAACCAGCAAACCGTTGGCGCAGCGGAGCAGACTGGTCTTGCCTGAGCCGGACCTTCCAAGCAGAACGATGGTCTCGCCCTCTTCCAGCTTCAGGCTTACGCCGCGCAGTATCTTGCGGTTTCCCAGAGTCAGTGCGATGTCGCGGAACTCCAGCATCAGAGCATGTACTGCGTGTCGGATCCGTGCGTTGGGTATGCGAACAGAGTGGACTTCAGGGTGGATGCGGTGAGCCCAGCCTGGATCGCGAGCGCAAACACATTGATGTGCTCGTCCGCACTGTCGCCATACAAGTGGGCTCCGAGAATCTTTTCCGTTCCGCGCTCCAGAATCACCTTATACCCGGACGATCGTTGTGCAATTCGTTTCGAGGAATACCAGCCCGAAGAGTCGCCAGTGCGAACTTCAAAGTCTAAGTTTCGCTTGCGGCATTCGGCTTCGACTAGACCAGCGGAAGCGAGTGGAGGCGTCGTGAAGACCACCGAGGCCACTCCTGTAAAGGAGACCGACTCACTGCCTGGTGCGAGCAGATTTTTGGACACAACCCGGCCTTCATATCCCGCTACAGGTGTCAGCTGCGGCGCACCGGAACCCGAACAATCTCCGGCGGCATAGAAATTTGGGTTGCTCGTACTCCGGAGGTACTCGTCGACGACCACGCCCGTTTTGTCCACTTCCACACCGGCTGCGGGTAGGTCCATGTGATCAAGATTCGGCTTACGTCCCGCGGCATGGACCCACGTTGCGCCGTCTGCAGGAATGTGGTCCACCGATGTCTCCAGCTTCAGCGTAATGCCGAGCTGGCGCGTGTCAGCTACCAGTTGGTCTACAAGTTCGGGCTCAAAGTGTTCCAGAGGGCGTTTCCCTCTGTGGATGATGGACACCCTCGATCCACATCGCGCAGCGAGGTGAGCGAATTCGAAGGCTATATAGCCGCCACCGACGAAGTTCATCACAGGCGGCAAATCCGCCATTTCCAGGAAGTCATCACTGGTAATGAGGTTCTCTTCTCCGGGAATTCCCATTGGAACCGGCGTGGCACCGGCACATATGGCCGCATGGCGAAAGCCGATACGTTCGCCGCCGATTTCCACAGCATCGGAAGCGACAAAGCGGGCGGCTCCGTGGAAAAGCGTAATGCCCTCTGCCTCGAGTGTTTTCTCAGTGGAGGCAGGTACAGGGTCTGTAAAGGTCTTCTTGAATGCCATCAGGGCGCGCCAGTCGATTTTCACGTCTGGTGCCTGCAAGCCAAGAGGCTTGAGACGCTGTATCGCATCGAAGACGCTCGAAACGCCTACCAGAACCTTTTTGGGATCACAGCCGCGATTGGCACAAGTACCGCCAAAGGGCCGGTCATCGACCACAGCCACGGACCAGCCGGCGGCGCGACAGGGATAGGCGACAGCCTTGGCTGAGGAGCCGGTACCGATGACAAGGAGATCGAAGTCACGAGCCATAAGGGAGTAAAACCAGCTTACATGCCCCGTGAGGTCACTAACTATGCCGGAGAGCTCAGCACGGCTTCGATCTGCCGGTTGATCTGGCCGCCGGCGAACTCAGAGGCAACGCGTATGGCATTTTTGATCGCGTTAGGGTTGGACCGGCCGTGGCAGATGATGCATACTCCACGAACCCCCAGCAACGGCGCTCCGCCAAACTCGGAGTAGTCGACACGTTTGCGAAACTCACCAAAGGCGGACTTCGAAAGCAGGTAACCGACTCGTCGGACCAGCGTTGCCCGGAGCGACTCCTGCAGCATCTGCTTGATGACGTCCACAATGCCTTCGCTGACTTTCAACGCGACGTTGCCTGTAAAGCCATCGCAGACGATCACATCCGCCTTGCCGGAGAACAAATCCCGCCCTTCGACGTTGCCGATAAAATTCAGCGGAAGGCATTTCAGGAGAGGCGTGGCTGCCCGGGTCAGGTCGTTTCCTTTGTGCTCTTCTTCCCCGATCGAAAGCAATCCGACTTTCGGATTCACGGTCTTAAAAATAATGCGCGAGTAGATGTCGCCCATCGTCGCAAATTGCGCCAGCATTCTCGGGTCGCAATCCACGTTTGCACCGACGTCAACCATTACCGCTGGTGTGCCTTTGATAGTTGGGAAGACGGACGCGAGTGCGGGGCGGTGCACTCCCGGTACGACACCTTGCACGATCTTGGCAGTAGCCATGACGGCACCGGTGTTTCCTGCTGAGACGACACCGTGGGCGAGACCGTCGCGCACGAGGCGGGAACTGACCCGCATGGAAGAATCTTTTTTGAGGCGAACAGCACGGGCAGCGCTGTCGTGCATCGTAATGAACTCGCTGGCGTGGTGTATCGAGATAGGGAGAGAATCCCATTTGCCATGGGTGGCAAGTTCCCGGCGAATGATGTCTTCAGGGCCGACCAGAACAACACGGACACCCAGAGTTCTAACGGCCTCGAGAGCGCCGCTGACCTCTGCTTTGGGACAGTCATCGCTGCCCATAGCGTCTACGGCGATTGTCAACACGGGCGGATGGCCGGAGTCGTCTACTGTTCTGCGACTTCGATTACTTCACGACCCTTATACTGACCGCACTTGGGACAGGCGCGGTGGGGCAGTTTAGGCTCGTGGCAGTTCGGGCACTCGGCCACGCCAGGGATCCGGAGGTGGTCATGAGCGCGACGCGTTGAAGTACGGCGCTTGGAGTGTCTGCGTTTCGGATTCGGCATCTTACTTCCTTCTGATTATTTCGGTTTCGCCCCTGAATGTCAGGTTCGGTCGCGAACCGATTACTGGATTGTTCGGAGACTCCGCAGGGCGGCCCAGCGGTCGTCAATTCGTTCACTAGTACACTCGCAGTGGCCGTTATTGCGGTTTTGGCCGCACTGCGGACAGATGCCAGCGCAATTTTCATCGCAGATCAGGTGCATGGGCAGCGCGAGCAAAATGTGCTCCCGCAAAACGTCTGTAAGTTCCATCCCATCCCCGTCGTAGAATCCGATCTCGGCCTCGCCTGCGTCTATCGCGACTTCGCTGGGCAGTGGACCCTTTGGAGCCGGACGATAAAACAGGTCGAAAGACCCGGTAAGGGGATAGTGGACCGGTTCAAGGCACCGATCGCACTGCATATCGAACTCCACGCTCAGGTTGCCGCGAACCCGAATCTCGCCCAAAGTGTTACTGAGGAGTTCGGCCTCTCCCTCTGCGTGCAGGGCACCAATCTGGTTTAAACCGGTGTCGCTGAAGTCTACCGCACCAGCGGCCAGATCTTCCTGAAAGCGAACCTTCCGGAGTTCAAGCTCCTGAACACTGAAAAACAACACACACCTCCACCGACGCGTTTAGGGCGCGATGAAAACCTCAGTATAACAACCCGGTTAGGATATGGAAAGCCTATGCCCTCCGATGAGCCACAACTCTTTGCCGGAACCTCAGGATTTGCCTATCCAGCCTGGAAGCCTGGTTTCTATCCGGCAGATGTCCCAGCCAAACGATTCCTGCAGCATTATGCTTCGCGATTAAACAGTACTGAGATCAACTATACGTACCGTCGGCTGCCGACGCCGAAGTCGCTCGGTGATTGGGTTGAGAGCACCCCGGCCGAGTTTGTCTTCTCGCTGAAAGCGCATATGAAGCTGACACATGTGCTCCGGCTAAAGGATTGCAGCAGCTTTCTCGAGGTTTTCCTGAAGGCCGTGGATCCTCTGAGAGTGGTCCGGCGCCTCGGCCCGATTCTGTTTCAGCTGCCACCAAACCTGAAGGCCGATACCAGTCTGCTGGCCGACTTCGTCGCTCTTCTGCCGCAGGACATGCGGTTCGCTTTTGAATTCCGCAACGCTTCGTGGCTGGTTGATGCGACCTACGAAGTACTCAGCAGCCGGGGTATCTGCCTGTGTCTGGCTGAATCGGACACGCTCGTAATTCCCCACGTTTTGACGTCGCCCTTCACATACTTCAGGCTCCGCAAAACTGAGTACGGTCCGGAAGAGCTGCAGAAGATTGGGGCTACGGCGGACAAACTCCTTAGCGAAGGCCGGGACATTTACTTGTATTTCAAGCATGAAGAGTCACCCGAAGGAGCGCTTTACGCGGAACAGGTCTTGCAGGCACATAGGGCTCTGGAAAACCAAACGAACCCAATTTCTGTTCGCGCCTGAGGGCAAGCGTCCCAGTTTCGATCACCGGAACTCTGG
>JACMLA010000521.1 GCA_014379815.1 Bryobacteraceae bacterium
CTGCGAGATCCCAGCTCCGCCTTTCAAGGAGACGGTCCGCGGTAAGGAGTTTGAAAAGCTCTTCCGGCAGCTCGGCCTGCAGAATGTCTTCATCGACAAAGTTGGCAATGTGCTTGGGACCAGGCCTGGCAATGCGCCACGTCCAAACCTAGTCTTCGCTGCTCATCTGGATACCGTGTTCCCGGAAGAAACGGTGGTCAAGGTCAGCCGCGACGCAAACGTGTTGAAGGGACCTGGTATCGGCGATGACTGCCGGGGGTTGACCGTGCTTCTCTCGATCATCCGGGCGCTGGACGAGGGCAAGGTAAAAACGCCGGGTACGATCACGTTCGTAGCTAACGTGGGCGAAGAAGGCCTCGGGGATCTACGCGGTGTGAAGGAATTGTTTTACACCACGCTGAAGGATCGCATCGACAAGTTCGTTTCGATCGATGGAACAGGTCTCGGAATCGCGAATGTCGGTGTGGGAAGCTTCCGCTACCGCGTGATGTTCAAAGGTCCAGGTGGGCACAGCTACGGCGCATTCGGGAATGCGAATCCCATCCACGCGCTCGGTCGGGCAATGGCGAAAATTTCGGAGTTTCAGGTTCCCGACAAACCGAAGACCACGTTCAATGTCGGCCGCATCGGCGGAGGCACCTCCGTCAATTCGATTGCGTTCGAGGCGTGGATGGAGGTGGATATGCGATCCCCCGATCCGGCTTCGCTGAAGGCGCTGGACGACAAGTTCAAAGCTGCCATGCAGGCCGCGTGTGATGAAGAGAACGCGCGCTGGAGCAACAAAGGCAAAATCAGTGTGTCGCCCGAACTCGTTGGTCTTCGACCCGCCGGCAATACAGCGGTGGACTCGCCGATCGTAAAAACGTCGATGGGTGTCTCCCGTGCGCTCGGCATCGAAGAAATTCTGCGTGAGGGCTCGACAGATTCCAACGTGCCGATGAATATGGGGATTCCAGCAGTCACGATTAGCGGAGGCGGCAAAGGAACGGGTGCCCACTCGCTGGGCGAGGCGTTCGACGCGACCGACAGCTGGATCGGGACGCAGCGGGCCTTGTTGCTTGCTCTTTCCCTCGCGCGCTAGAAGAGACTCAATCAGTACTCACGGACGCGGCTCAATGCGCAGAGTCTGAATCTGTTGTGCTGCCGCGTTCACCGCAACGCTACCGGCCACCACTGGCAACGCGGAAAGATCGCGCTCGGTGTGTGTGGCTTTCCAGGCCGAGCGAATTGGTGACTTTAACTTCACCTGATAGTCCTCAGCTTGCCCGGACAAATTCCAGAAACGCGTCACCAGACCCTTCGCAGGCCCATCTTCTGCGACCTTCAGACTCCACAAAAGCAAGTTCGGATTGTTCACGCTCAGCAGCGAGTCCGTCTTTGCGGGAAAGGCTTTGCCGTTGCGAACCCAGCCAGTGATCGGTGGATTCTGATGCTCGAGCGAAAAGCGCATCGAATCTGCGGCCCTGAATTTCGCATGTGACGAAAGCGCAAACCTCTGCAGGAAGTGTTTATCGCCTCCTTGCTTGGCGACCCCGGCGCGCGGCGCGTCAATCTGCCCTCCTGCCAGCACCTGAATGCTCGCCGTCTTGGTATCGAGAAACGATTGCGCGCCCAGCATCTGGCTGTCTCCCAGCTTCATGAAAGCCAGATCCCAATTTGAGAGCGTTACCCCGGAGCCGTCGGGTGCACTCATTGCCGCAAAATGATTCAGCGAAAGATAATCCAGCCGCGACATCTCCGCCGAATAATGTCCGCCGTCCTGCTGGAGCTTCGCGCGGATTACAGCTCCTATTTCTTCATGCCAGATATCAGGGGACGCGACATTGAAGGAAAAGGCCCAGTGATGCGTGCCACCGAAGTTCTCGGTAATGTCATTGCGGATATCCACTCTGCGGCCATCGCGGTAGAGCGTGATGCGGCTCTCATGCATTAAAGGGCTATCCCCACGAGCTCGCAGTGTCACGGACACCGGCCCAGCGTTTTCCACTTCCAGCTGGCCCGGGTCAAGGCCAAGATCATTCATGGTCGACCTCCCATTTTCCAGCTTTCCGCTCAGCTCGCGGTTGCCCCGCTCCTTATCCACCCAGCTTGAAATCGCCCCGCGATCTTCCACCAGAAGTTTGTAGGCCGCGTTCTCGATCGTCTTGCCCCGCATCGCTCCATTTTTGACGGCAGTCGAACCATCTGCTACGGTCGCGGCGTCAGCAAACTTCTGCCCGGCACCGTTGCGCACTTCGTAGACTTTGTAGCCGACCGGCGGTAGATCGCGCGCGGCGATCCGCAGAAAAGTAGAAAGGCGAAGATCCTGCTCGCCCGGCACCTGCACAATCTGCGAAGGGACTTCTTCCCCCGTTGACAAATCCACCACATGCACCGGGCCGATGCTATCTAAAGCGACATCTGCGGCATCGCTGCGCTGCCAGCCGAGGGGATTGAAGACATAGAAACGTCGTTGCGCAGACGGCTCACTCGCAATCATTCCACCGAGCGTGTGGACCGCATCGGCTTGCAGCGAGTTGACATAGGTCTCAAAGTCAGAGGCCACCCTGCGCCCCCACTGATTCCGGTACTCTCGAGTAATGTCGCGCGCATCCGCAGTCCAGTTATGCTCCCAGAACAGGCCAAGGTCGACCCATGCGCGCGTCGCTGACTCATGGCGCGACGTCATGAACTCGGGAAACTTCTGCGATACGTAAGCCACCAAAGCTTCGGCTCCTCGTAGCTTCTCGACGCCACGTCTTACGCGGGACGCAACTTCGGTGACCGATGCGCTATAGAGATCCCACTCATTGCCAAAGCTGGCGTTAAACTCAGGGAGCTTTGCGCCATGCTTGCTCTCGAACTCTTCAAAAAAATCGACCATGTTCGAGACAATCACCTTGCGCTCAGAGTTCGAGTTTTTCCTGGCAGCCACAACGAACTCGTCCGTCATTGTCTTCAAATCGTCCCAGCCCTTTCCAAAGATGCCTACCTCCGGATACGGATAGCGGGAAACAAAGCGCTGGTCTTTCATGACGAACTCGATCTCGCGATCCGGTACCCGCGCTTCTGCGTAACCGCCGATCGTGCGGGACCCCGACTCGCCGTTGATCAGGGTATGCCACTTCATCAGAAGCTTGCTCCCGTCCGCGCCTTTCCACCAGTAAATCTCATGCGGCCGTTTGCCGGTTTTATTGATCTTCGTCAAGCAGCCGCAGATGCCCCTCCACGAGTACTTCGCCCCGGCTCCCGCAAAAAGCGATCCCAACCCGTACGGCAAAGTCTGGTTCTCCATTGCTGTGGCGAGCGGAATACGGATGTTGTGCTTTCTCTCCAGTGAGCCCGCGTAGTACATCCCGCGCAGCACGGCCTCTGTCGGTGTAGCACCATAGGTCTGATCGAGGGCGTTCAGTGGCATGCTGAGATGTCCACTGCGAATAGCCGCCATCAGTCGCTCGAATTCCTTCGGACTCTTATTCTGTTCGTACACCTTAACCCAAAAATTGCCCCCGACGTGAAAGCGGCTCTGCCATTCCGGGGGTTCGTTTTTGGTCTTGTCGGCGAGGTCGAGATAATAGTCGATCATCTCTAGAAACGCCTGCCGATAGGTCTCCTCGTCTGCCGTCCACACGTAGTCCGTGTGATCGTCCAGCGCAATGTAAATCTTCTTTTGTTGCGCGGAAGCAACCAATTGAGCGAACACCAAAGCACACACCAGGCGGATCATTGACTCTGTCCTTTACACCCAGACAAGCGGTTGACTAAGAATATAAGTTTAACGCGATCCAAATGTCAATTAGGGCCGAGATAATTGAACAAGCAAGCGCTTGTCTGCAAGCACCCAACTCCGCTTATGAGACCATCTCTTATGAGACCCTTAACAAGAGTCTGAGGATGCTGTGAAACCTATCCTTTACTCATACTCATGCCGACAAACATTCCAGACAACTTAATCGAAGAGCATAAGAACCGCGGCGATGGAGGTGTGTCCAGCCTATGGGTGCAACAAACCGATTGCGTGGCGCGAGAACATGAGCACGCGGAAGCTCAAATTGTCCTGCCGTTTACTGCAACTCCTTTGAATCTTCACATGCATGGGGCAACGGGAAATAGCACAATCGCCACGCTGCGCGGTGGTTTTGCCTCTGTTATTCCTTTCGACCAGCCTCATCGCCTCCGGTGGCAAGGCGAAGGCGATTTCATTAACCTATATTTCACCAAACAATGGCTTGATGTATCGGGAGCCCATCTTCTCTCGATCGATCCTCACGCATGTTGGGATGATCCACTCGTTCGCGAAGTCGCGATTCATCTCAGAGAAGAGTATGCGGCGTTCGGCTTGCTCGATCCGATGGTCATTGACCACAGCACCGCTCTGATTGCTCTACGACTTTCGTTTGGTCAACGCCTAACAGACAAGCTTGTTCCACAAAGAAGAAAAAGCCTTCTTCCCAGAAGGCAGCTACAGCCCGCACTTGTGCTGATGCACGACAACATCGCGGGGCAACTGGTAGTAAGGGACCTCGCCCGCGCGTGTGGATCCAGTACATTTCACTTCGCGCGCTCTTTTTCGTATCAGTACGGATGTCCCCCTGCGGAATACCAGCGCCGCCTGCGAATCTCGCGGGCCAAACAACTGATCCTCACGAGGAGAGAATATCCGATCGCTCTCATCGGGGCAGAAGTCGGGATGTACAGCGCCGCGCATTTTTCGCGAGTTTTCCTTAAGTATGCCGGCATGACGCCGAGCGAGTACCGGGCTCGGTTCACACAGCCGCGTTTACCGGTCAACAGGACTGATGTCGTTTCAGGGCCTCCGTTTCTCCCCGGGACAGAATCGCAGGATTAGGCAACTCTTACGCAAGGATAGCTAATAGATCTTTACCGCCAAAGCATCTCTTCCTACAACGCCGTATTCGCAGACAGGGAAAAGAACTTGAGGATTGGTGTAGTCGGCTCTGGAAAGATGGGTGGAGGTATCGGCACTGCCTTCGCACGGGCGGGGCACGAAGTGTTTTTCAGCTTTTCTCGTGATTCACAGCGGTTGCAGACACTCGGCCAGCAAGCCTCCGCCAGATTCGGATCGCCTGCGGAGGCAGTAGCCTTCGGTGAGGTTTTGCTGCTGTCTGTTTGGTTTCCCCAGATTCAGGAAGCACTGGAACAGGCCGGTAATCTGAATGATCGAATCCTGTTGACCTGCGTGAGTGGTCTCACCCCCGATTTTACCGGAGAGACCATGGGACTGCCATCCTCAATGATGCTGTCGGTTGCCGAGCAGATCTCTGAGCTGGCACCAGGCGCGAGGGTAGTTGAATCGTTCAATCTCACATTTGCAGAAACCATCGCCGCACCGAACCGCGATTTCAAAGGTGATCGCCCGAGCCTCCCTTACTGCGGAGACGATGCTGATGCAAAACACATAGTTGCTCAGCTGATCACGGATTGCGGCTATGAGCCCGTTGATGCTGGCCCTCTAAAGTCTGCTCGCTCTCTTGAGAGCCTCGCAAGTATCTGGGTGCAAACGGCTGCGGTTACCGGTCTTTTTCCCGACACTGCTTTAAAAATTTTGCGGCGCTAGCCTCTTTGAAACGCACACCACAAGGAACAATCCCGATGCCAAACGATAACCAACAAGATTTTTCAGACATGCTGACCCCCGAAGACACGGCCTTCGTGCTGATTGACCATCAAGCAGGCTTGATGCTTTACCCGACCGACATTGATCCCTTGATGCTGCGATCCAATTCGATCGCTTTGGCAAAAACAGCAAAGCTGTTCAATTGCCCGGTGATCCTGACCGCTGCGGATCAGGGGCCGAATGGCCCAATCGGTCCAATCATCCCAGAGATCACGTCACTTTTCCCCGACGTCAAGCCGATCTATCGCACGAAGATCAACTCGTGGCATGAATCGGCTATTCGAAAAGCGATTGAAGCCACAGGCAAGAAAAAGCTGGTTTTCGCGGGAATCACTTCTGACTTCTGTTCTGGCTTGCCAGCGAAGAGTGCTGCGGCAGCTGGTTACTATTCCTATCTCGTGATGGATGCGAGCGGCAATGTGACACCAATGGCCATGGAAACCTCGCTCGCAAATCTGACGCAGGCCGGAGTAAAGGTCGTTAACTGGCTGACCGTATGCACTGAGCTGCTTGCGGACTGGACGAAGCCAGAGGCAAAGGGCGTTCTCGAAATCTATCGCGAGCACCTGCCGAACTGGAGCATGCTCGACATCATAGAAGAGGGTCGGCAAGGACGGGTACCGAAAGCCTAAGAGATTGCGTTTTTGGACTCCGAACACACACGTTTATGAACCGCATTATTGAACCTTACGTATTGACCAATGGCAACTGCCCGGCCTTCTGGTTGATTGACAACCTGTGGATGCCGCTGGCGACCAGCTTTTTGACGGATAACCGATTTACGCTGATTGAACAGGTCTGCGCGACCGGAATTGGTGGGCCTCCTACTCATACCCATCCAACAGACGAGGGATTCTATGTGCTCGAAGGGCAGTGTACCTTCCAGGCAGGCGGCAGAACGGTGGTTGCCGGGCCGGGTACCTTTATTTCCGTACCCCGAAATATCGAGCATAGCTTTACGGTGGATCAGGCTGGCACCCGTGTTTTGAACTTCTATACTCCAGCCGGATTCGAGATGATTCTCATGAGCATTGCGATGCCCGCCCAGGAGCGCGTTCCGCCCCCGCCCAACGCGGTGCCTTTACCGCCACGGTGGATCGTCGAGGAACTCTCCCGTGAATACGGCCAGACAGCCGTGCTCGGCCTGCCCTTTGTAGATATTCCTAACGCTGAGAATACGGTCACAAGGCCTCTGGAAGGTAGTACAGTGCAGCCCTACGGCCTTCGGGCCGGAGAGGCACCGACGTTTTGGTGGGACTCCATTCTGTGGTCCTTATTAGCAAGTGGTGAACAGACCGGCGGCTCTTATTCGCTGATTGAAGAGATTTGCCCCAGGGACTCGGGACCTCCTGCACATACGCACGAACAAGATGAAGCGCTGTATCTTATCGACGGTGCGCTCACCGTCATGGCCGGGTCGAAACGGTTTGAAATGAACAGTGGCTCGTTCGCCTATATCCCCGCGGGAACCGTACATTCCTTCCGTGCAGACAGTGCCCAGACAAGGTTGCTGAACTTCTACTTCCCAGCCGGGTTTGAACGCACCATCCAACAGTTTGCTGAGCCTGCCTTGACGCGGACTCGTCCACTTGAAGCGAAGCACTCTCCCGACATACCGGAGCCATTGAAAGCTCTTTATGAGCGGATTGGCACGCGTCTCGTTGCCGTGCCAGACTTTCTTCGCGAAAGAACTGATGAGGTTTCGACCTTGACGTAAATACCACCGGTGGAGTCGTTTGGGGCGGTTTCGTTCGCGCAGGAAGGAGACGAACACAATGACGGACAACTGGCTACGACCAGGTCGCCTGATCCTGACCTTGATCGCTTTGATGACGGGCGTTTCGCCTTTCCTCGCGGACTGGAACACGACCCACATCTATAATCCCTATTGGCCTCCCCACGCCCGGTTTCATAACGGCCAGACTATGTTGATGGGTGCTGCGCTCGCCCTCCTAACCATCTGGGCACTGTGGCGGCGCAGTGGTGATCAAGCCTCTAATTTCTTTTGGGCGGCGATGCTGACCTCACTTTATTGGGCAACGCAGGCGGGAGCGATCTTGTTTCCAGGGGCCGGATATACCGATCCGCAGCTCGGCACTAAACTACCCACTTTTTCCAACGGCGTCGTTTTTAATCAGACGATGCTGGACGCTGTCATTCTCCCCCTTGTGCTATGCGCTTATCTCTGGGATCGCAGCCGGTATGCCGGCCTGCAATCAAACCAGCCATGATTTAGAGCCTGAGCCGCTTTCTAGCAATTCGGCCTAGGTCCCCTAAACTAGGACCCCCTAAAATAGAGATAGATGCGTTACCTCCGCTTTGCCTTGCTGGCGACGCTTTGCTGTCACGCCCTGGTAGCACAATCGCCGAAGATTGTTGTCGATCAGGGCTACTTAAGCAGCAATCCAACGCCCGGTTCCAAAGCCCACATCTGGGCTCAGCAGAACACCGCGACTCGGGTCTTTGGCGGCTGGACCGGGGATGTGCAATACCTGCTGGATCCCCTCGCGCCGTACACCACCTTTCAGGTACCGAACGCGGACGTGGACCTGAAAGCGACGTATCGCACCGTGCCTGCGTGGACGGTACGCTCGGCCGTCCTCAACGGCAGTCCGGTCTCCTACCACATTCCGCCAAATCCGGTCGGCCTGGCCTTCATCTTTCATGGAACCGGAGGGTCGGGAGCAGATCAGTTCACAGGATCGGAGCTTCTGTCATTCCTCAGGGATCTGGTAGCCGCGGGGTTTGGTGTGGCCGCGTTCGATTCTCTGGACCGCGATGCCAAGCGGTGGAATAACACCACAACCGGGCCGACCAATCCCGACGTCGTGAGATTGAACGGCATCATCGCGGCCATGCGAACGCAGCAGCTAATTTCCCCGACATTGCCCTTAGTCGCATTCGGTCATTCCAACGGCGGGCACTTCTCGACCTTTTCCTCGATGGAAATGAAGTGGGCCGCTGTTTCGATTTCCTCGATCCAGGGATCCGAGCCCGCCTCCCTCGTTTACAACGGTCCGGTTGCCTGGTGGCTGCCCAAAAATGACGACCATCCCATCGTCGGTCCTGAAGGTGTTGCGACATCGCTGACCCGCTATGAGACGCATGTCAATCGCGGGCTCCACGGCCGGCACACGATCCAGCAACCAATGCCCTTATTTCCCGAGCGTTTCGCACGTAGTTCGTATGTCACGATGGCCGATTCGCTCGAAGTCTACGGCATCTTCAAAGCGAAGGCCTGGCTGGACGAGAATGACTTTCTGTTGCAGAACCCGAATCGATTCGACTGGCGCTCGGCGTTGCCCGCACGATACACAAACTTGATGAAAGACTCGATCCGGGCACAGCTTGGGGCCTCCTACATGACGCATGATTTTGGGAACTACACCCCGCACATTACGATCGACCTGTTCCTTCGAGGTGTAGGTCTCAAGCCCGTCGTACGGCCGGTCTCCGGGGCGAGTTATGCGGGTCCAGGTCTGGCGCCCGATTCCATCGCGACCATCTTCACCAGTGCACTGGCAACCGGGCTGGAAGTAGCAGCCAATGGGCCGCAACCGAACCTCCGTGGGGTGAATGCGGTGCTTCGATCTGTCACCGGGTCCGAGACTCCTGCACCCTGGCTTTATGTCTCGCAAGGGCAGGGAAGTTTTGTGGTTCCGGCAGGTCTATCGGCAGGTGACTTCGTGTTGAAGATCCAGACAGAGGATCGACGCATGGCGTTTCCAATGACAATTGCAGAGACGATGCCCGGCATCTTCACCGCAAATGCAAGCGGACAGGGTGCTCCAGCGGCAGCGATCCTGCGCGTCGCCCCGAGTAACTCACGGTCCATAGAGTTTTCTTTTGCCAGGGGTGCCAATGGGTTCGAGGCCGTGCCCATCCGATTCGGAAACGATCGCTTGTTTCTGGACTTGTACGCCACAGGAGTACGAGGCTCCGGAAGCGTGCAGGTGCTACTAGGCGGAGAGCTGCTAACGCCGCGCTACGCGGGACCCCAGTCGCAGTTCGCAGGCCTCGACCAGGTACAGATCGAGTTGCCACGGTCGTTCGCGGGCCGGGGTCGCGTCGGGGCAGCTATCATTTCAGGCGGCGTGCAGTCAAACGTAGTCGAATTGAATTTCGTCAATTAAGATGTGAGGCGGCGTCCACGCCTGCGACCGGTCTCCAGACCGGTCCTTACTTGCAGACCACCCTACCGGCCTGCCTTCCGTACCCGAAGCAGCCAGTCATCCCCACCCTCCGGAGTTTGCATCGGCTTCCCGGAAAGCACCGTTCCGCCATCCTTAACCTGTTTCAGGTTTTGAGCATTGATCCACTCGGCCTTCCAGCTCCCCGAGCTTAGTTTCGGTGTCACGCTACCCGGCCGATCCAGATAGATCAAGTACTCGCGGCCTTCCTCGGCCAGACAGTAGCCGTTGTCGACCAGGTCCTGCCGGGGTTTCATGCGCTCAAACGGAATCGTCTCGAAATAGTTCCAGATGCCGTAAATGATGTCGTGCCACTCCTGCACTTTGTCCGCAGGATCCATCGACCCACTGAAGCCTGTGGAGGAGCTGCCTTTCATGTCCGCATAGTTGATTGCGGCCGCCGACATCTGCGCAACAATCGTGTTCTTGCGAGCATTCGTAGCCGTGTACTTCGGGTGACCGTAAGTGTTTCCCGGCCAGAGAGTCTCCTGCGCGTAGACGGGCTTAGCCGGATGGCGGATTTGCAACAGCCCCTTGCTTAGCACCGCCGGGTCCAGTGTCTTGGGTCCCTGCAACACACCGTAGGAGAGCCATGTCTGATCTTTAAACGGATCTTCTCCCGTTGCATTGTGGACAGAAAGCAGGTGTCCGAAAACATCGTGCTGCGCGATCAGCGTGCCGATCCGGTTAACTTCCTCAAAGCTCATGTGGGGATTCTTCTTGAATAGCGGCTCCGGCCCACCCACCAGAAACATGAGATTCCAGTAGGCGCCCAACCTTGCCAGTGTGTACTTTATGTAGATTTCCTGTTCAGCGGGATCGCGCGGATAGTCCGCTTCTTTGCCAAAGAACCCCGCGAACGGAAAAACGACAATGCGACGCCGCTGGAGGTCATCCAGCACCATCTCCATCTTCCGGTACTCGCCCGCGTTCAAAGGCCATAGGTCCGGCGTATTCCATCCTTTCCCACGCGCCTCCACAGTACGGTTCAGATAGTGGCTCGCGATGCTGATCGTGTTGTAGCCCTGCTTCTGGAACCAGTCCAGGAATTGCTTGCGCTTTTCTCCGTCGGATGGATTAGAAGGATCGTCCCAGTTACTAGCCAGAAACCGGTCGCCGACATGGAAGCTGCGCAGTAAAGCGCGCTTGCCATCCTTAAACCCAAACCAGATTGGGTTCGGGGCGTGTTGCGTAATCATGCCCGGCAGATCGGAAGCGACTACGTTGAAGGTGCCCCTCGTGCCCGGTTGTCC
>JACMLA010000522.1 GCA_014379815.1 Bryobacteraceae bacterium
ATGCCGAAGATAACACTCCGATGTCCCCCGAAATTTCTCCTATCATCTCGCGAAGCCGTCCGGACATTTCCTGCATCGCCCGTGCCAGCGTTCCGATCTCGTCACGGCGCACAAGGTAGCTTGCAGGAAGTTCCCGGGACAGGTCTCCGTGCGAGACATATCCGACGTGAGCGATTGCAACTGTAAGAGGGCGGGTAACTCCGCGAACTGTTAACAACAGTATGATCATGGCCAATCCAAGAGAAATGGATGTGCCGAGAAGGATCTTCAGGCGGTATTTCGTAAAGCCATTAATGCGCATTGCAAGCACCCCGTCAAGCTCTGACAGAGTTTTCTCCCAAAGTTCCAGCGAAGCCTGACTGGCGCGGGAGGAAACCTGATGGAACTCCTCTATGCTGACGGCTTTGCCTTGTCTGGCCGCGGAAATCAGATCCATCAAGCCCTGGACGTCTGCTTTGTATTGAGCAACAGCAGGCTCAATGCTGGCTTTCAGGGTTGGACTTTGACCTCTGGGACTTCTGGCATTCTCTTTGATGGCAGTGTTGAGGTCCCCTGTGATTCGATCGAAATCAGCTTCCCTGAGCATAGCTCCGAACACTGTCAGGGCCGTTCCTGCTGCCACGGGCAGGGCGCCGTTTTTCAGAAGCGGTTCCACCATCGCTCTTGCAGTCCCGATGCGGTTCAGTGTTTGTGCTGTGGCCACTGAAGTCACGTCCGCGAGGTAATAAGAATCCATTTCGGGATCGAGGGTCAGATTAGAGGTATCACCGGCGTGGCTGATCAGGCTGCGCAGATCACTGACCAGACTTTCATACTGATCTGCCGCGGGCTTTAACTCCGAACCGTTTGAAGTTCGCTGAAAGGAGTCCCATTTACTCCTGATCGCAGAGATCCTGAGGTTTTCAAGTCCCGCATCCCGGAGCGCAAGGTCGGTAAATCCGAGTCTGGCGCCCAGGGTCTGGTTTACTTCTTCGAGCTGATGAAGCAATCCGTCAATCTCTTGTTTTGCCGCAGCCAGATCGCTGCTCTGCTGCGTCAGCAGCGCGACCTGATAGTCGGCCACCGCCTTTATCAGTCGCACAGCGGGTCTCTGGAATTGATTTCCTGCGAGCTCGGTTCGGGCAAATTCGATCTTCTCTGAAATCTGTTCGATGTTGAAATAGAGCAGCACGCCCATTGGCAAAGAGAAGAGGCAAACACTTGCACAAAACCGTTGTGCAATGTTCAATCGGGCGATTACCTGGGTAAGTGTGAATAGTGAATTGTTCACGATATAGGTCTTGCGTGGCATCGGAAGAGTGAGCCGCGTTTCCCTCACAGTCGCTCATTGTGATATCGGCCAGATCAGCCAAAACAATTAGCTTTTTCGCATCGCGCGGGGAAATTGAGACGATCGCTGTCCACCATGGACACCGCGCTGGCTGCTGATCACCACGTTCCAGTTCCATCGCGCGTACTCTCACAGCCTGAGAGAACGCGAGAGGTACCTATTCGCACCCAATATCCCACCAGCAACGACACGAGTGCGGCGTGTCGCTCGCGACAGCCTCGTCGCGGTTCGGTGTCCGTCATTGATACGAACACCAGGTCGGTAACGCAAACCGTGATGGGCGGGATGATGGGGGCACGGCGACGGAGCCGGACAGGCCGATAGCAACCTCAAGGTCACCAATTTTCAAGTTAATCCGGCAGGAACTCAGATCACAGCTACGGTACAGGTCCTCGCTGAGGCTGCAGCCGAACCTCGCCAGCTCCGGCTACAAAACCAGCTATGCACCTGTGATGGGATCGATGTCGTCTGCGACAACCTTTACCGTTACGAAGTGAGGACAGCGGCGGGCGCGCAACAACCCGTGTGGGCACGCCTGGCGCAGGTCGAACCCGTGACCCCGGTTTGGCTGCTGCACTCCAGATCCGATTTCATTCAACGGAGAGTCACGTTGAAACTTCGGCAGCGGCAGTGCGCAGGACGTCGGCTGATTTCCGCAGACCTTCCCGTTCCTTTGCGCTCATCTCCGGTTCGAGCACATCAACCGCGCCCTGAGCGCCGACAACGGCGGGAAGCGACAGCGCGACCTTGCCCAGTTCCAGAGCTTCGTCTTGTACGCGGGAGACCGTCAGCACGCGACGCTCATCCCGAAGCAGGCACTGCAGCAAATCTGCAGTCACTAAACCGATCGCGTGATTTGTGGCGCCCTTGCGTCGAATAATCTCGGCCGCAGCTTGTCGCACTTCCGCGGCCAGTTCGGGTTCGCGTTCTTCGCGCCACCCGGCCCAGTCTCTCAGCGGGATGCCCGCTACACGAGCCGCTGACCAAAGGGCGACTCCGGAATCGCCATGCTCGCCGACGATGTAGGCGTGGATGGAACGCGGATCGAGGTTGACGACCTGGCTCACGACATACTTCAGCCGTGTCGTATCGAGCATCGTCCCTGTACCTATAACGCGAGAGTGAGGCAGACCGGAGACCTCACTCATCACGAGTGTAAGAATGTCAACCGGATTGGTGACCATGAGGATCGTGCCGCGGCAACCGCTGAGTTTCTCACCGATGCCCCTGATCACGGCCACGTTGTCGCGCAGCAGTTCCAGACGGGACTCACCTGGGCGGCCACCCCGGCCGGCCGCGACAACAACAACATCGCAATCGGCCATCTCCCCGATCGTTGCCGTACGGACGCTGGCCGATGGATAGAACGAGGAGCCCTGAGCCAAATCCATAGCCTCACCTTCGGCGACTTCTTCGCGAGCGTCATTGAGGAGTAGTTCGTCTGCTACCCCTGAGTGAAGTGTAGAGATCGCTACACTGCTGCCGACCCATCCGGTGCCGATAATTGCAACTCGTCTTGTCATGGGAGATTAAGGTGCCCGTTGGACTAATCGCCGGGCAGGGGGACTTCCCGAATGATAGCGTATGAGTACGGTCCGCAGGCTCCCAGGGCGGGTTCCTGAACTGCCCAGGAGCATAAATACCGGCACTGTCACATCGGGAAGATGAGATGCTGATTCAGTGCCTGCCGATCGTTGTCGCGGTATCGCTTCCCGAAGGAGATCATCTCGCAGTGCGTATGGCTGTACTTCAACTTCTGTGTAAGCTTGCGAGACGTGGAACTGATGATGGCATTCCGGAGCGTACAACTGAGCTACGAAACGGTCAGGCGCTGGGGCGATAAGTTCGGCAAATCGTACGCCGAC
>JACMLA010000523.1 GCA_014379815.1 Bryobacteraceae bacterium
AGCGTTGCGCCACATTCACGGCAGGGGATCAAGCTTATAGGGTCCTGTTACCAGTATGTCTGTTCGGCCCGTGATGGACCACGCCTGCTGCAATCCAAAGAAGAGGATCACCAGAGACAGCAGGCTCGCGACCGGATTGTTGAGGATCATCAGAAACGGAGATGTCAGTCCGAGCACGAGCACGATAGCAACCAGCGCCATAGGACTGGTTTGGGGTTGGGTCGTGACCGGGGCTGGGTTTTTTCGCTCCTCTTGCTTTGCTTGCTGGCTACTCTGCCTGCCGTGCCACAGATACACGGGAACGCTACTGACCGAGATCGCGAAGTAGGTCAGCGCTACCGCAAGAATTTGCTGTGGTCTTCCGCCGAGGCCGTGCGAGCCTGCCCGTACAGCCCGGCCCACCATGATCCCGACCACAATCGAGATGAACCCAATCTCCAGGCCCGTAGCGATCGCAATCCCCGCGTAGAGCACCATCCCCGCAAGTGCCGCCAGTGACCCATAGAGTATTGCCAGGGCCAGCGAGACGGGGGGCGGAGCCTTCTGCCCCGACTCGATCTTTGCCGCGCACTCAGGGCAAACCGGCTGACCCTGGGCGTGGAAGTATTCGTCATCGATCCTTCGATTGCAGGATACACATCTGGTCGAAGTGTCCGGTTCAGGAAGCGGTTCCGCCTTGCGGAACTGCAGATCGTCCGGCGAACTCTTAGGATCTTCTGACATCCTGCTCAGGGTACTGTCGGATCAATCTGCGGTCAAGCGTCTCAGCGCGGCATGTCCCTGTGGGCTTCCTTAATTCGAAAGCCGCCTGCGATTAACTGTTTCGCGATTTCCGCGGCGATCATCACGGAGCGGTGCTGTCCGCCCGTGCAGCCAAAGGCGATCGTGAGATAGCTCTTCCCTTCCCGAACGTAGTGTGGGATCAAAAATTCGAGCAGGCTGATGATGCGTTTGATAAATTCCTGGGTTTGCGCATAGCTGGCAATATACTCGGCGACTTTCGGATTTTTCCCCGTTAATGGCTTGAATTCCGCTATGTAATTGGGATTAGGCAAAAAACGGACATCGAAGACAAGGTCCGCGTCGGGCGGCACTCCATGGCGAAACCCAAAACTCTGGACGCTGATCAGGAGCCGGGTTCCCTGCTCGCTGGCGAACGTTGCCCGGATCACATCTCGCAGTTCATGTACGGTGAAGCGCGAGGTATCGATTACGTGATCCGCTAAAGCCCGGATGGACTCCAGTTTGCTGCGCTCCAGTGTCAGGCTTTCCGACACCGGTACATCAGCGCCAAGAGGATGCGGCCGGCGAGTCTCGCTGAACCGGCGCATGATGGATTCATCCACCGCTTCCAGAAACAGCAGCCTCACAGAGAGTTTCTTTTTCAGTTTGCGAAACAGTGCCGGGAAGGATTGTAAGGCGTCGCCTTCCCGGACATCGACTACCAGTGCCGCGCGCGAAATACTCGGCGATTCCTGGCTTAATTGCGCGAATTTCAAGATCAATTCGAGCGGCAGATTATCTACCGAGAAGAAGCCGAGATCCTCGAACACCCTGAGGACAGTACCTTTTCCGGAACCGCTCAGGCCCGTGATGATTACCAGTTCAGGGGTGTTTGGAAGACTCCCTTTCTTCGTAGTCTCCCCAGCTTCTTCCTGCGTGGCCATCCGGGGAGAATCTTAGCATTCCACCAGATCGAAGTCGCCATCCTGCCGTCGGATCAGGCACGCAAGCCGGCCGGTTCCGGAATTCTGGTAGACGAGGTAAGGGTCATCGCCGATGATCAGCACCGCTTCTTCTTCGGTATACGGCTTGTTGTCTTCCGGCCTCACCCGGAATACCTCGCGCTTCGCCAGGCCTTCCAGCTTGCCGCCATCTCCGTTCTTTAGGTTTATACCGTTAGAGCTGCGTGGCTCAGCTTCCAGCAGACTATCGGTGGAAGCAAGCTTGTCCCAGTCCTCACGTGGTCCCTTCTTCACGTCGCGGCGCTTATCGCGTAGCCGCATCATCTGCCGCTCCAGCCTTTCTACCGCAAGGCAAAGCGCCGTGAACTGGTCTTCGTCGAGGTGCTCTCCTACAACTGTGTGATCCAGATAGTTGAGAGTGATCTCTGCGCGGTGGACGTTTCTGTCGTGATGGAGCGCCACCCGTGCCTGCTTGTCACCCTTGCCATCGGTCTCCAGCAACCTGGTGATTCGTGCCAGCTTCCCATCCAGCTGTTCTCTTTGCTTAGGGTGCAGCACTTCCTGCTTTCCGTGATAGCTAATGTTCACCGGGAACGCCTCCTGTCTTCTGGACGCTATGTTAACGCCGTTTGACAATTCAAAGACGGTCCCGGAACTGTTACTCCCGCTGACGCCGCTGATGTGTGGACGGAATCTTCATATCCTCGCGGTACTTTGTCACCGTCCGGCGTGTTACCTGGATGCCTTCCGATTGCAGTCGCGCGGTAATCTGTTCATCCGTTAGAGGCTGTTTGACGTCTTCTTCCTCAATCATCTTTTTCACCCGCCGTTTCAGGATGAGCAAAGGCGTCGAGTTGCCGCTCGGTCCCTGCACAGCCTCTGAGAAGAAGTAGCGCAGCTCAAAGACTCCCTGAGGTGTATGAGCATACTTGCTGGCTACCGCGCGGCTCACCGTCGATGGATGTACTCCAATCTCCTCGGCAACATCCTTGATCATCATTGGTTTGAGATCGTCGAGACCACCTTCAAGAAACTCGCGCTGACGCCTGACGATCGATTGGCAAACCTTGAGAATCGTTTGCTTCCGCTGCTCGATATTTTTCATCAGCTGCAACGCCGAAGCATACTTTTCTTTCACGTAGTTCCGGACTTCTTTACTTGGCTCCTGGTCCCGGTCGAGCATGCGCCGGTACTGGGCATTCAGTCGCAGCTGGGGTACGTCCCCATCGTCGAGCTGAATGATGAAGTCGTCACCATCCTTGGTGATGTAGACATCCGGCTCAACGGGACGCACGCCGGGTCCGGAAAAACGTAACCCTGGTCTCGGATCCAGATGCCGTATCATGTGGATCGCGATCTGTACATGTTCCGGAGGCCTGCCGAGCTGCTTTCCCAGTTCCCGATACTGCCTGCTTTCCAGCAGCTTGAGAAACTTTGAAACGATCTGCCACGCAACGCCATTCTTCCCGTTCCGAGCCTCCACCTGAATCAGCAAGCACTCCCGCATATCCCGCGCACCGACGCCGGCGGGATCGAGGCTCTGCACAATGCGAAGAGCATGCTCTACCTGAGCCACCTCAAATCCGTCCGAGGCCGCGAGTTCCTCGACCGGCTGCATCAGATAACCGTTGTCATCCAGATTGCCAATGATGGAAAGTGCAGCCTCGCGGGTTACTTCCGGCAGAACTTCAATCGCGAGCTGAGATTGCAGGTGATCCGCGAGAGTAACCGGGGAGGAGAGAAACGTTTCGAAGGAGGGTTTTTCATTCGCTTCCGCAGACGGACTCTTGTATCCAGGGTCCAGGTAATCGTCGAAGAATGACCCAAAGTCGATCTCATCGAAGGGGTCGGTCTCGGTTCGCGGTTCTGTCGTCTCCTGCTCCGACGTGGTCGTTCCCGTCGCAGGCTCCGACACGGCCGTGGCGCTGGAATCCGTCGAAGCGCTTTCACTGTAGTCGTAGTCGACCGTGCCATTGGAGCCGCCGTTCAGCGCCTCCATCAGAGACTGATCGGAGGGGTCGGGCGATCGTTCCCGTTCCAGAAGCTGTTGTACTTCTTCCGGAGTCAGCTCATCGCCAGCCTCTGCAGTCTCTTCCAAAACCGGATTCTGCGTGATCTCCGCCGTGATCATTTCGCGGAGCTCCAGCCGGTTCAGCTGGAGTACCGTCACCATCTGAACGAGCCCTGGTGTCAGGATCTGCTTTTGCGCGACCCGTAGCTGCAGTCTTGGCGAAAGGAGGCTCATCTGGTTGCCATTCTAGCAGAGCAAGGCGTTTTGGACGCTGTCGATGTCGAAATCTCCTAGCAACTTTAATGCCGCAATTTCAGCCCGCCGCAGAGAGGCGCGAAGGGGGTCCCGTGCGCCTCACCACGACCAGCGTAAGGTCATCGGCGGAAGGCGCGCCCGCCGCAAATTCGGTGACCGCATCGGTGATCGCATGGACAATTTCGGCAGCGTTCCGGTCCAGATTCGCTTTGATTACTGCCTCGAGCCGAGCTTCCCCAAACTCGTCGTTGGCCGCGTTCTGCGCTTCGGTAACTCCGTCGCTGAAGATCACTACAAGGTCGCCAGCGTGTAGCTTTGCAGCACACGACTGATACCGGGCCTGTCCAAACAGGCCAAGGATGAGACCCCCGTCCCGCAGCTCCTCCAGTTCACCGGACGCTCGGGCAATGTAAGGAGGATTGTGTCCCGCGTTGCTATACACCAGCTCCCCGCTGGAAGGGTCCAGCACCATATAAAAGAGAGTGATAAAGCGATTCGAGGGGGTATTCACAGTGGTGTGGCGATTCAGGCGCATCATCAGCTCCGCCACATCGGTCTGGTCCTCAGCCAGCACACGCAAACGTGCCTGCAGACTGGTCATCAGGAGCGCAGCGGGCATGGCTTTACCCGACACATCTCCCAGAGCTACCCCCAGCTTGCCATCCGAGTACTCAATGAAGTCGTAATAATCACCACCGACCGTCCGGCAAGGCATGTTGTACCCAGCCAGATCGAGCCCAGGGACAATCGGTGCCCTCGACGGAAGAAGCCCGCGCTGAATCACCGCCGCCTGCTCCAGATCCTTTGCCAGAATCTTTTCTGCCTGTTCTACGACGGCCAGTCGCGCGTGCTCGATTCTTACCGCTGCAATGTTTGACATCACCGTCAGGAGGTTCAGATCCTCTTCTGTGAAATCGCGGACCAGTGTTGGTGAATCGACATAGATGAGCCCGATAATTTTGTCGGTGGTCTGCAGAGGCACCGCCATAAACATCCGCACCTGCTGTTGCACCAGGCTCTGCATGCCCCGGAACGCCTCGTCCGAAAGCACATCGTTGATGAGCAGAGACTGCCCATCCCGCAGTACGCGTTCCCGAACACCCTGGCTGATCCGGAAATTTCCACCAGATGAGGCCTTTACATCGAGCGATTCGCCTTCATAGGCAAGCAGTACGCCCCGTTCCGCCTGAACAGCGTCAATCGACAGCGTCAGAATTGTGTCAAACAGCTTGTCCAGATCGTGCTGCTCGGCTAACTCATTGCCTGCCTTAATAAGAGCGCTGATCCGGTCCGCACTGATGGCGGCAGCCCGATTTGCAGCAACTTGCGCAGGCCCAAGGACGTCAGCCAGCGACCGTGACACGGTCGATTTCTCCTCGCGCGTATCGATGAAGACGACGGTTTCATTGAACGGTCGCGCCGCCTGGCCATACACAATCGTGAGGTGCCCGGCATGGATCCGATCGCCAGCTTTCAGTTTGCGCGCCGAGGTGATTCGCTCCCCGTTCAGCGTGGTGCCATTCTTGCTCCCAGGATCCACCAGTGACCATTCCTGGCCATCCCGTTCGAAAGACAAATGCTGTCTCGACAGTCCACTGTCATCGGGGTAACACAACTCGTTCGTCGGAGCTCTTCCGAGCCCCACCCGCTCTCCTTGCAGCTCATGTGTAAGTGTTTTTCCATCGGGGGTCAGGATCGAGATCTCGGGCATTCTGCCCATCTTACGCCGCCGCAGAGTTCGTCCGGGTCCCAGTGACAAGAGTCCTTGAGGCTCCGGCAGCATCTTGTAAACGTGAGACTGATCACATATCTGATCGCGATCGCGATAGTCGCCGGAATCGTCCGCGACAACATCAACTGGGACCAGGCAGCAGCGCCGTTCCGCTTGGCCCGCTTGTATACCGAACCCGCCGACGCTACCCTGCATATGCCGGTACTGGGAGTTCGCGCCCGGAGCATCTCCAACACCTGGCACGCGGGAAGGTCCAGAGGCCGTAAGCACGAAGGCCAGGACATCTTCGCTCGTAAGGGCACGCCCGTTGTGGCAGCTACGGACGGGATCGTGGTCCGCCTCGGCGGCGGGGAGCTGGGCGGTAACGCCGTCTTCGTTGCCGGTCGCGGTGCCCGTACTTTCTATTACGCTCACCTGGACCGCTACGCTGAAGGGGTAGTACCGGGTACTCTCGTCAATTCCGGAGAGATACTAGGTTATGTCGGAAATACAGGGAACGCTAGGACGACACCGCCGCACTTACATTTCGCCGTCTATTCTCCCACTGGCCCCATCGATCCATTGCCGTTACTCCGGTTAGAAAAGACCTTGAATCACCCTTCTGGCGCACAACAGAAACAAAGCTGACACGGTTACGAAATAATCTTAAGTCAGTTTAACGTTGACTTAACCAGATAGGTGGGTACATGATCACCTTAGGAAGAAGGTACTAGGGTATCTTCTTGCTCCTTCCTAACCTCCGATAGGAATGGAATTTTGCTGATGGAGGCCATGTTGTACTCCAGAGGTTGGTAAACGGGTCGTTTGCGCTGACCGAGTTTCGTCAAGGCGCCCCCCGGCTTCGATACGCCGGCAGGCCTTCAATTAGAAGATACTGACGAGCTAATACAGAGCAGAGTCCCGGGAGCCACCTCGGCCTCCACTTCTTTTCCACTGCTCTCATTTGACACCCTTTATTGTTGTCTCTTACCCTGCGAAGTAGTGCCTATTCCCGCTATAGATTTCCGGCACGTTTTCAAGAGCTATCCCGTCTACGCCTCTCCCAAAGACCGGCTGCGAGAATTGCTTACCTTCAACCGCATGTCTTTTCACGAAGATTTCTGGGCCTTGCGCGATGTCTCGTTCACGGTCGGCCGAGGCGAGACGTTTTGCGTAGTTGGCGAGAACGGGTCCGGTAAGAGCACTCTGCTGCAAATCATTGCGGGCATTCTGAGACCTACTTCAGGACAGGTCGTGGTGAACGGCCGCGTAGCAGCACTGCTGGAACTCGGCTCCGGTTTCAATCCGGAGTTTACAGGCCGCGAAAATGTCTACCTCAACGGGTCGATACTCGGCTTGAGTACTAAAGAAATTGACCGGCGATACGATGCGATTACCGCCTTTGCAGAAATCGGAGAGTTCCTCGATCAACCCGTAAAAACATACTCCAGCGGAATGACGGTCAGACTCGCCTTCGCCGTCGCGATCCACGTCGACCCGGAAATACTCCTCGTCGATGAGGCACTCGCGGTAGGCGACATCTATTTCCGTCAGCGTTGTATGCGGAAAGTGAACGAATTACGGTCTAAGGGAGTCACAATCGTCTTCGTATCTCATGCAATGGGTGATATTAAGGCGATTGGGGACACCTGTATGTGGCTCGACACCGGCCACGTGCAACAATTGGGCCCCACGGATTCCGTCGTTTCCAGGTATCTCGCCGCCATGACGGCGAAAGATTCGGCCTATCTGAATCTGGGTTCCTCACAGCCCCTCATGATCGATGCCGCCGGGCATCTGCCGCCACCGCCGGAGTTTCTCGACCGCGTTCCTAATGTCGACCACCGCCATGGAGACGGCCGGGCCAGGATAACCGGGATCGCAGCCTATGACGAGTTTGGCGAGGAGGTCCGGCTCCTGATGCCAGGCATGCGTCTGCTGGTCAGGATTTCCGCCAGGGCCGAAGCAAGTATCGCTTTGCCAAACATCGGGTTCATGATGCGAAACCATCTCGGCATGGATTTCGCCGGAACCAATACTGTGCGGGAAGGCCATCAGTTGCCGCCAATGCTTGCCGGTGATCGCACTAACGTCGATTTCTATCTGGAATTGCCGGAATTGTACCCCTCTGAATTTTCGTTCTCGCCCGCAATCGCCGACGGCACTCTGGACGCCTACACCATGTGCGACTGGATCGACAATGCTCTGACGCTGCAAATGGGTCACGCTGACGGCCAGATTTATGGGTACCTGCATCTGCCTTGCAAAGTGGAAGTTAATGCACGACTGCCTCGCGCAGCAACGCCGGAGCCGCGACCGGCATGACCGTGACGTTTACTGGCGAACGCGTGATTCCTGGCGAAGTAGATGTCGATCTGTGGAACGAGCACATCTCCCGTTATGAGTTCGTCTCCCGGATCGCCGCCGGACGCCGTGTTCTGGACGCCGGATGTGGAGCAGGGTATGGGTCCGCACTACTGGCTCAGTCAGGAGCCGCTTCGGTGGTGGGTCTCGATATCGCCCCGGAAGCGCTCAGCCTCGCACGTCAGAGCAACAGCGTTGTGCCCCGACTGGCCTGGATCTGTGGTTCCTGCCCGGGTCTGCCTTTCCCGCCCAACTCCTTCGATTTGGTAGTTGCGTTCGAAGTCATCGAACATCTTGAGGAATGGCCCCGCTTTCTTGACGAAGTCGTTCGTGTTTTACGGAAAGACGGCCTTTTCGTCGTCTCCACGCCCAATAAGTCGTTCTATACAGAGTCCCGTCGCGACATTGGCAGCAATCCCTTCCATTATCATGAGTTCGAGCTGGAAGAGTTTCAGGAAGAGCTGTCGCAACGTTTTCCACAAGTACAGCTATACTTCCAGGACCATACCGAGGGAATCGCATTCCTTTCAGAGAATGGCCGCACACCTGAGGTAAAACTTCGCAAGGTCCTGACGGATCCGGGGCATTCGGCATTTTTTCTGGCGGTTTGCGGGCAAGCCCCTGACGCAGTCTGTGCCGACCTGATTTACCTGCCGTCTGCCGCGAACGCAGTGCGCGAAAAGCTAGTCCACATCGACCGTCTCAGGGGTGAGCTTCAGGTAAAGGACCAGTGGCTTCAGGACGCCCACGCAGCCCATGCGGAACTGTTGCAGCAGCATCGGGCGCAAACAGCAGAATTACAGGCCAGCAACGGCTGGGCAGAGACTCTGAACGCGCGACTTCAGACAGCAGGGGCCCGCGTACAAGAGGTACAGAGCGAGCTTGCAGACCAACAGCTGACAGCCCGGGAAGCGATTTCCCGCCTCGAGATGGAATTGGATGAGCGGAACAGATCCGCGATAGACGCCCAGGAGCGTTTGATGGCAGAGCTACTGGAACGTAGTGCGCACATGCGAACGCTGGATCTGTTAGTCGAGGAACGGAATTCCCAGCTCCAGCAGCGCACTGCAGAGTTGGACGAGCAAACGACCCAATTGCGGGAGCGAAGCGAAGATCTGCAGGGCCGCATTGCGGAATTAGCCAGCTGCGTCGAGATTCTCCATAAGACAGAAGCAGAACTGGAGGTACGAACCCGCTGGGCGCAGTCGCTCGATGCGAATTGCCTGCTGCTCGAAGAACGGCAGCAGCAACTGGAAGCGCAACTCCGGGATGCACAGGCGAAGCTTGGCGCTGTGCAAAGCTCCCGCTGGGTCAAGATCGGTCGCGCTGTCGGCCTGGGACCAGAGCTGGCTAAAGCCTGATGCAGCGCCTGATCCGATTCCTGGCAGCTCTTCCAGTGCTGCTGCTGTCACCTTTTCTTATCTGGATTCCTGCACTCTGGTTGCTGGTCGCGGACTTACTCTGGGCGGTGTTTGGCAGACGCAGGTTGCCTGCTGACATCCTGCCGCAAACTCATGCAGCTTCCGTGGTGATCCCAAACTGGAATGGTCGCGACCTGCTGGAGAAGTATCTTCCTTCGGTTGTAGCTGCGGTGGCGGGTCATCCAGGCAGCGAAGTCATCGTAGTCGATAACGGATCGGAAGACGGAAGCGCAGACTACCTGCGCTCGCATTTTCCCCAGGTACGCTTGCTGGCACTCCCGAAGAATCTGGGCTTCGGTGGCGGCTCGAACGCCGGATTTCGGGCGGCGAAAAACGACATTGTCGTTTTGCTCAACAGCGATATGCGTGTGGATTCCGGCTTCCTGCAACCTCTGCTGGACGGCTTCACCGACGAGAATGTGTTCGCCGTTTCGTGTCAGATCTTTTTCACGGATCCACACAAGGTGCGCGAGGAAACAGGCCTTACACAGGCTACCTGGTCAGGAGGGCAGCTGCGTGTAAGGCACCGCATCGATGAGGCAGTCACCGATGCGTATCCCTGTTTCTATGCGGGCGGAGGCTCCTCTGCCTACGACAGACGGAAGTTCCTCGAGCTGGGCGGCTTCGACCACCTCTTCCGTCCTTTCTACCTCGAAGACACCGATCTGGGAATGATGGCCTGGAAACGCGGATGGAAGGTTCTGTATCAGCCGCAAAGCATCGTTTTTCACGAGCATCGCGGGACGATCGGACGCAAGTTTTCCCCAAGCTACGTGCAAGGCGTCTTGAAGAAAAACTTCGCTTTGTTCGTCTGGAAAAACATCCACGACTGGCGCAAACTCGCAGGGCACTTTGGGTCCAGCTGGCTGGATGCGACCGTCAGTCTGCTAGCAGGCGACTCGCCCGAGCGTCCTGGCTACCGGGGAATCCTGAACGCATTCCTGCAGCTGCCTGGTGCTACCAAAGCCCGCTGGCGCGCACGATCACTGGCGGTTGTTTCCGATGACGAAGCATTCCGGCGACCTCTGGGAGGATACTTTCGAGACCGGTTTGAAGCCCTGCCCTCCCGCCCGTCACGGCTGCGCGTTCTCATGGTTTCTCCC
>JACMLA010000524.1 GCA_014379815.1 Bryobacteraceae bacterium
GAAGTTACCCGGCCGATGACACTCGCCGTAGGCGCAGCGTACGAACTACCGGTAACTCTCGCTGTAGAGGGAGCAACGACACAGGTGGTAGTCACTGGCGATTTTGCTGTGTTGGAGGCCGCGCGGAGTCAGATCGCCGGTACGGTATCGCAACGTGAAATCGCAAATCTGCCGCTAAATGGAAGAAACTTCCTTGACATAGCGATCCTGGTCCCCGGCGTTTCGCCGACAAACACCGCGAGTACTCAACTGTTCCCCGAGACTTCCGCTGTGGCCGGGCAAGGCATCTCGGTCAATAGTCAACGCAACTTCTCCAACAGCTTCATCGTCGATGGCCTTTCCGCGAACGACGACGCGGCCGGGTTGAGCGGTATTCCTTATGGCGTGGACGCAATCGACGAGTTCCAGGTTGTGACTTCAGGAGGGCAGGCTGAATTCGGCCGGGCGCTTGGCGGATACGTCAACGTAGTCACCAAGAGCGGAACGAACAATGTGCACGGCAATCTATACGGTTACTTCAGAGACAAACGACTCAACGCGAAAAATGCGCTTTCCGGGACGAAGCTTCCGTTGACACAGCTCCAATACGGCGCGAGCCTCGGCGGACCTTTGCTCAAAGAGCGCTCATTCTATTTCGCGAACTTCGAGCAGCGCCGGCTCAATCAGTCGGGTCTTGTCACCATCTCGCCGGCCAACGCCGGCGCGATCAACGCGAGACTTGCCGCAACGGGATATCAGGGGCCTCAGGTCACCACCGGGCTCTATTCGAATCCCGTCGATAGCACGAACATACTCGCGAAAGTGGATCACCAGCTCGCGCCGAACAACCTGCTGAGCCTTCGCTACAGCCTGTACGGCGTGAAGAGCGATAACTCGCGCGGAGTGGGCGCGCTGAGTGCGCCCAGCGCTTCTTCAGGTCTTGACAATACGGACCAGAGTATAGCAGTCAGTAACATTTGGACACTCTCACCGCGAGTTGTAAACGAGACACGAGGCCAGTTCATTCATAGCGATTTAAGAGCAGAGCCAACCGACCCAACCGGGCCTGCCGTTAGCATTGCCGGTGTAGCTACATTCGGGCGGCTCTCCAGCTCGCCGACGGGCCGTGCGAACAAGTTGTACGAGATAGTGGACAACCTGTCAATGCAGGTCGGCGCCCATGCGATCCGCGTGGGTTTCGAGTTGCTCCACAATGACACAACGATCACGTTCCCGCGGGCGCTTCGCGGCAGCTATGCCTTTTCATCGCTGGCGAGTTTCCTGAGCGGAACATACAACAACGCGGGCTATACACAGACCTTCGGACCCTTTGTGTCGGAGCAATCCAATCCGAACGCCGGTTTTTACGCGCAGGATGAGTGGAAGCTGAACTCCCGGCTGACATTCAATGTGGGGTTTCGTTACGATTTGCAGTTCCTGAAGACCATCACTACTGACACGAACAATGTCTCCCCGCGCGCCGGGCTGACATGGACGCCATTCGAGTCACGCCGCACCGTGGTACGAGGGAGTTATGGTCTCTTCTACGATCGAATTCCCCTGCGCGCATTGGCTAACGCGCTGTTATCGAGCGGCAATACGACGAATCTGACCAGCGCCAGTCAGATCAATGTCGGTTTGAGTCCGACTCAGACCGGGGCGCCCGTTTTTCCCAATATCCTGACAGGCACGCCCCCTTTGGCTTTGGTGAATTTCTCGACGATGGATCGCAACATGCAAAACGCCTACTCCGTGCAGAGCAGCGTCGAACTCGAGCAGCAAGTGGGAAGCCGCAGCACGGTCAGTGTCGGGTACCAGCGAGTACGCGGGCTGCATTTGATCGCCACCCTCAATCAGAACGTGCCCGCGTGCGTTGCGGCCGGCACGAACAATGGCTGCCGCCCGAACCCGGGCTACGCCAACAACAGCCAATATGTCCCGCGAGCCGATTCCGAGTATGACGGTATGCACGTCTCGTTTGTTCAGCGGCCTGTAAAGTGGGGAAATTACCGCGTCTCCTATACCTACTCGAAGTCGATGAACAACGTCGGCGAATTCTTCTTCAGCTCACCCATCGACAACTTCAACATATGGCAGGATTGGGCCAGGTCCGATGACGATCAGCGGCACCGGTTGGTATTCAACGGCTCCGTGCACAGTCATGGTTTCCAGTTAACTGGGATGCTTCAGTATTACTCGGCCCTGCCGTTCAATGTCACCGCGGGTAGCACGACGATTCAGGGCACCCAGGCTCGCCCCATAGTTAATGGTTCGTTCCTATCTCGAAATGCGGGAGAGGGCTTTGACCGTCTGAATGTGAATCTGCGATTGAGCCGGGCGTTTCAGATTACTGAGCGCCTGCGAATTGAAGCGCTGGGCGAGATGTTCAATGCGACAAATCGCGTGAACGGTGTGACATTGAACGGTACGTTTGGGCCGGGCGCCTATCCGGCCAATCCGCTGCCCGCCTTCCGGCAGACCACATCCGTAGCCGAGCCCAGAAGCGGCCAGCTGGCTTTACGGGTTACATTTTAGGGGAGTCATAGCATGCACGCTCTTGTCCTGGCATTCGCATTAGCAGTAGTTCCGCCGGCGTCTGATGAAGTACCGAATCGCCAACCACAGA
>JACMLA010000525.1 GCA_014379815.1 Bryobacteraceae bacterium
ATTCTTCGGATTCGCCCCCGGCTCAACTTCAGTACTGCTGTGATCACAGCACAAATCCACAATGACGAGTGGTACGCCGGAGAGGCGGGATTGACCGGGGGCGGCCGGCAGCCAACGATTGGTGTCGGTCTACCGGCGCCTCTGGTCGGAATATCTCTGGATGAGAATGGCGATTCGCAGTTTGGCGTTGATGAGTCGTGGAGGGAACGCAGCGATGGAACCTGGGACGTTGATTTGTCGGTCTCCTTCGCACCTCCAGCCCGACCGGCGATTGGTTTGGCTTCTATTCCTCTGATCAATCTGGCAGCAAGGATTGACGCGACCGGCGGCACCCTGCAAGGTGGCCGTAGCTACTACTACGCCGTCAGCGCGGTAGAAAGCGATGGGATGGAGAGTCCTCTGTCATTCGTGGTTCGCGCAGGCGTTCCTTCCACGAGCTCGTCCAATACGGTCACGCTCAAGGACTTGAGCTTTGGGCCGGGTACGACATCGTTCCGTGTGTACCGCGGTCTGACGCCTGCGAGAATGCTTCGCATCGCAAATGCGCAGCCAGTGTCTGCGACCTTCCTGGACACGGGCAGGCAATCGACCGCGGCTGCGGCACCCGATGCGAACTATCACCATGCAAACTTCTACTGGCGGATGGAGTTGTTGCCTGAAACCAGCGTCGACATTCACTCGACGAACTCAATTGGGAAAACGAACCTTGGTCTGCTAGCGAATGAGCACCGCGGCAAGATTGTCAGAATTCATGACGGGAAGGGCCGCGGTCAGGAGCTCTCAATCAGTTCGAACGACGCGACCACGCTGACTACGACCACGCCCTGGGTGGTTGAACCAGACAGCACCAGTACTTTTGTGATCACAGAACCAGGATGGAGTTTTGGTGCGATGTCTGAGGGTAGTCCGGTAACGTTCACGGTTCCGAACCGCCAGAATGCGGTCATTCATGTCTCTGGCCGGTCGGCCAACGTGGCTGACCTCGAGTGCGCCTACGAGTTGTCACCTTTGACAAGGCACAGCATCGGTGGCGGCTCGAATGATGCGGACGTGCCCGAGGCACCTGTCTTCGGCTTGATGACGGTCGGCCGGGGTTCGGTTGAAGTCGCTGGTGTCGGCTTCACTGACCTGAAGAACACCCGCTCCATCACAGCCGGGACGTTGATGTTTCATTGCTGGGACGAACTCGATGGAGTTCCTGGTCTTCGACTGGCGGCTGGGATTGCTGCACTGGCGGATACTCTGGTGCTGACAGCTTCGAGCAGCTCGCTGCCCGGAGTGGTCCTGCAAATTGGCACCGAACTGTTGGTGGCACGGGTCATCTCACCGGACGGCAAAACGTGCGAAGTCGAGCGTGGGGCATTTGGAACCACGGTTGCCGCACACACTATCTCAGAGCCGGTCTATGCGTTGAAGCGCCGGGTCACTGTGCTCCCATTTGTGAGAAACTTCTTTGGATCTCCGGCCAGCGGGAGCTACGCCCAGTCGATCGAAATGCCAAGCCAGCGCGTAGTCCTCGCAGAGTTCTTCGTAACGAACGGCCGGGGGAACAGCCAGGTGTCCTCAGTGTCTTACAGCAACACTACCGATAGGGGTTTACGTACTTTGTCGGGTGGTCAGTTTACGATGCAAGTTGCCGGCAATCTGGCGATTCAGTCCGACGCGGTTCCTCCGCTCAGCGTGGACCGACCCCGCTCAGTCCGGGATGTTTTTGCGACACTTGCAGAACCAGCCGCCGGTGGCCCGTTAAATATCCGGGTAAGCCGCGGCGCTACCATGTGGTGCGATCTTACGATTCCGGCGGGACAGAGTATCTCGAGCACAGTGGATGGAAGGGACTTACCTCCCCTGACACCGGGTACAGTATTGCGGCTGGATGTTCTCTCCACCGGACTTGCTGGAACCGGCAGACCGGGGTCAGGTTTGACCGTAACTATCAGGGTCTGAATGCTATAGTCAGGCCGTGGTGCTTGTCCAGAATGTTTCCAAGATCTATCGGCTGTATAACAAACCATCGGACCGCCTGAGGGAATTGCTTCCATTCCGGCGCAAGCAATTTCATACCGATTTCTGGGCATTAAAGAACGTCACGGTGCACGTTGAGGCCGGAGAAATTATGGGCATTGTCGGACCCAATGGCTCGGGAAAAAGCACATTACTTCAGGTGGCCAGCGGGATCATTCGCCCGACAAGTGGACGTGTTGCAGTCGAGGGCCGTATCGCAGCTCTGCTGGAACTGGGGGCAGGCTTCAATCCGGAATTCACAGGACGGGAGAACGTCTTCCTGAACAGCGAAATCATGGGCCTTTCCCGGGTTGCAACCGAAAGAATATTCCCAAAGATTGCTGAATTTGCGGAAATTGGCCAATTTATAGACCGCCCAGTAAAAGAATACTCCACTGGAATGTATGTTCGACTCGCTTTTGCAACGGCGATTCATGTCGAGCCTGAGATTCTGATAGTCGACGAGGCATTGGCCGTCGGGGATGCGATTTTCGCAAACCGGTGTCTGCAAAAACTGGAAGAACTGCGGGACCGGCGGGTAACGATTCTGTTCGTATCGCATGACCTCGGGCTTGTCAAACGTCTGTGTCACAGGGCCGTTCTCATGCTAAACGGAGAAGTTGCGGCGGAGGGCACTCCGGCAGAAGTCGTCAATCGTTATGTCGGACTGGTGCACGACACCGGGGCAATTGCGGACAACAAGAGCGAGCTAACTGGCAACTATCGCCACGGTGACGGAGCCAGCATTGTGACGCTAATCCAGCTTCAGGACGCTGCAAGTCGCGAGACTTCAGTTGTCCGCGCTGGCGAACGCGTACAGGTCTCTGTATCGGCCCGATTCCAGCAAGCGGTAAAGCAACCTATTGTGGGTATCCTTATCCGGAACCGGCTGGGTATTGAGGTATTTGGCACAAATACAAAGATCGAAGGCCGCGAGCTGGGCGAATTTGGTCCGGGAGATCAATTGCAGATCTCGTTCGCATTCACGTGCTTTCTGACACGCCAGGAATACACGTTGACTGTGGCGACGCAGCATAGTGACGGTAAGAGTCAGGACTGGCTGGATGACGCGTTGTGCTTCACGGTGGTCGACGATCGCGATACGGCAGGATTAACCCGCTTCCACACCGATATCGAGTGGGATGTAAGGCGCTGTGCCTGAAGGCGACGCGAGTTTCTTTGGACATCCGCGTGGGCTGGCGACTTTGTTTTTCACAGAGATGTGGGAGCGTTTTAGTTACTACGGGATGCGGGCGCTGCTCATCCTGTTTATGACGGCGAACACGACTTCAGGTGGCCTTGGCTTTGACATACCTACAGCAGGGGTGATCTACGGTCTGTTTACAGCGATGGTCTACCTTGCTGCTCTGCCTGGTGGATGGACGGCAGACCGAATTATTGGCCATCGTCTGGCTGTTCTCGCAGGAGGCGTCCTGATCTCTCTTGGCAACTTCGCTTTGTGCGTCCCGGAAGCTGCGGCTTTTTACGGCGGACTTTCCCTCGTGGTCGTGGGCACCGGTCTTTTGAAGCCGAACGTTAGCGCCATCGTGGGTCAGCTTTATACCGCTGATGACCGACGACGGGACTCAGGTTTTTCGATCTTCTACATGGGCATCAACCTTGGAGCATTTATTTCTCCGCTGGTGTGCGGCTGGGCAGCCTACGTGTACGGATGGCGGACCGGCTTCTTAATTGCCGGAATCTGCATGGCTTTGGGAGTCGTTCAATTCCTGGTCGGTTCCAGAAGCCTGGGCGATGCAGGCCGGCATATCTCAACTGTTGACCATGGCGATGCTCCGAAGCAGTTTGCAATCGGAGCTGCCATTACTCTGGGACTTGTCGCTCTGGTCGTGGTTCTCTCCAACCTCGGCCTGGTTACGCCGAAGGCGATTGCTGACGCGTCCGGTGCACTTCTTCTGGCGATCGTAGCCGGCTTCTTTCTCTGGCTGCTGTCCGGAAGCCAGTGGCGAGCCGAAGAACGAAAACGCCTTTTCGTGATTTTTTTCTTGTTCCTGGCGGCTTGTGTCTTTTGGTCTGTTTTCGAACAGGCTGGATCGAGCTTGAACCTATTCGCCGAGCGAAACACAAACAACATGGTTGGGGAATTCTCAATACCCGCACCCTGGTATCAATCCGTGCAACCGATGTTTATCATCCTCCTAGCGCCCGTGTTCGCCGCGTTGTGGCTGTATCTCGGTAGTCGCGATCCCTCCAGCCCAGCTAAGTTTTCGTGGGCACTGATGCTGGCAGGAGCCGGGTTTCTCGTCTTAAGCATCGGCGCGGGCTTCAGTGAAGATGGAGTACGTGTCAGCCCGTTGTGGCTTGTGGCGACTTACTTTCTGCACACATGCGGTGAGCTTTGCCTGAGCCCGGTAGGGCTGAGCGCTATGACTAAACTAGCACCGGCACGGGTAGCCGGATTAATGATGGGAGTTTACTTTCTTTCTATTTCGATTGGAAACTACCTGGGTGGCCGCATGGCGGCGTTCTATGAGTCTCTGCCGCTGAACTGGCTCTTTGGAGTTGTCGGACTTTTTGCGGTCATGGCTGGAATTCTACTTTCTCTATTCGTAAAGCCCATGGTTCGTCTGATGGGAGGTGTGCGCTGACCTTTGATCTGCAGGCGATTCAGGCTGCCCTGAGAGCGGAGCACATGGAGGGCTGGCTTTTTTACGACCACCACCGGCGCGACGAACTCGCGAACAGAATCCTCGGCCTGTCCGAAAAGTTGATGACAAGTCGCAGGTGGTACTACTTCATTCCGGCGAGCGGCGAACCCCGCGGACTGGTGCACCGGATTGAACCGCACTCTCTCGATGGTTTGCCAGGCGAGAGGCATTTGTATTCACGCTGGACCGAGCTGCATTCCGGGATCTCCGACCTCCTGGAAGGTGCCTTGGTTGTGGCCATGCAGTACTCGCCGAATAACGCAGTTCCCTACGTGAGCATGGTCGATGGCGGCACAATCGACTTCCTGCGCAGCCTTCGTGTCGACGTCCGGTCGTCCGCCAACCTTGTTCAACTGTTTGAGGCGCGCTGGTCTGACTCGCAGTACGAGGGGCACCTCGAAGCAGGTCGCCGGATGGACCGCATCCGGGCTTCCGCGTTCGACCTGATCCGATCACGAATCACAACCGGGACTCCGGTATCGGAGTGGGATGTTCACCAATTCCTTCACGATCAATTCCACGCCAACGACCTTGTTACGGATCACGGACCAATTGTTGCGGTGAATGCGAATGCTTCCGATCCTCACTATGAGCCGAGTTTCGAACGACATTCCCTCATTTGTCCCGGAGATCTCGTTCTGATTGACATGTGGGCCAAGCTCAACCGAGAGAACTCGGTGTACTACGACATCACGTGGACCGGTTTCTGCGGTCCGGTTCCGACGGAATCGGTCCGCAACGTCTTTGACGTGGTGACCAGCGCACGGGATCGCGGAATTGAGATCGTCGAGGCTCGCGCGCATACGGGCCAGCTGCACGGTTTTGAAGTGGACGACGCGGTTCGCGGGCAAATCCAGCACTTCGGCCTCGCTGAGTATTTCATCCATCGGACAGGTCACTCGATCGGGACAAATGTCCACGGATCCGGGGCCAATATGGATAACTTCGAAACTCACGACGATCGGCGTATCATTCCGCGCACTTGTTTTTCCATCGAGCCTGGTGTGTACCTGCCGGAGTTCGGCATCCGCTCTGAAGTGAATGTCTATGTTGCCGACGATGGAGCAGGGGTCACGGGCGAAGTGCAAAGTGACCTTGTCATTCTCGGCTGAAGTCGCATAAGATTTCAGGCATATGTTCCACACCGCAGTTCTCCGGGGCTCTTTGTGTGCCTCGCTGTTTTGTTCCTTATCTGTATCCTGTTTGGGCGACGGCTGGCACATGTTTGGAGGCAATCCTCAGCGCACGGGCTGGGCAAAGAACGAATCCAGCCTGACGAAAGAAAACCTAAAGAATTTCAAGCTGGAGTGGAAGGCAAAGCTTCAGAGCCAGTCGAAAGAGCTAACGGCTCTCTCGGTTCCCGTTATCGTCACCAACATTCCGGCGCCAGGTGGTTTCCGGGACATCGTCGTGGTCGCCGGCAGTTCGGACAAGGTCTTCGCTCTCGATGCGGAGAACGGGAAGATTCGCTGGGAGAAGCAGCTGGCTGCGGAGGGTACGCCGAAGAACACCAACCCAAACTGGCTGTGCCCGAATGCGTTGAACGCCACGCCCTACATCGATAAGAGCTCACGAACAGTTTACGTACTGGCGAGCGACGGACGACTGCATTCGCTCAACTTCCTCAACGGAGAAGACACGGCGCCGCCAACCCGGTTCGCACCGCCGTACGCGAAAACGTGGAGCCTGACCATGGTCGACAATGTGCTCTACACGGCAACGTCGCAGGGTTGCAGCGGTGTTCGCTCGGCGGTGTACGCCATGGACATGAAGGACCCCAACCGCAAAGTATCTAACTTTGTTGCGAATCCGGCAGGAGGTGCAGGTATCTGGGGTCGTGCCGGAGTCGCCATAACAGCGGACGGAAAGGTTGTAGCGGAAACGGGCGATGGATCCTACGACACTGCTGCCGGCAAGTATTCCGATACCTTTCTTGGCCTGTCTGCTAAGGAACTCAAGCTGGTTGACTACTATACTCCGGCGAATCGCGCATGGATCACAAAGAAAGATCTGGACATGGGCTGCATGAGCCCAATCGTGTTTCCGTGGAAAGGAAAGGAGCTGGTCGCGGGGGGCGGCAAGGAGGGAGTGATTTACCTGCTCGATGCGAAACAAATGGGAGGAACAGACCACTCGACGCCTTTGTTCCGAAGTCCTCTGTATACCAATGAAGAAGTCGACTTCGCCAGCCGCGGATTTTGGGGAGCAATGGCCTATTCCGAAGATCAGAAGGGAAACACCTGGCTGTTTGCACCGGCGTGGGGACCGCAGACCACTGTCTCTCCAAAGTTTCCGAATACGAACGGGGAGACGCCGAACGGTAGCATTATGGCCTTCCGGGTAGAAGAGAAGGACGGCAAGCCCACGTTAACGCCGGGCTGGCGATCGCGCGACCTGGGTGTGCCGGAAGCACCCATCGTCGCCAATGGTATTGTCTTCGCTTTGTCCAGCGGAGAGAATACGCGTCAGGTCAGTGAGGCTGGAGCCTTGTATCCGTCTAAGTTCCGGGCCGACAATGCCATCGGAAACGCCACACTCTACGCGTTTGACGCTGAGAACGGAAAGGAACTCTTCTCCAGCGGAAAGACCATAAGCAGCTTCACTCACTTTAGTGGACTTGCCATCTCCGAGGGTCGCGTGTACGTCACAACTTTCGACAACACGATCTACGCGTTTGGGCTGGGCCAGTAGCTAGCTTGTAGTCTGATCGAAAACTCTTTCGATAAG